>JAMOAD010000013.1 GCA_023621955.1 Acidobacteriota bacterium | reverse complement strand
TCCTGAAGAGCTTCCTGACCAAATTCCCCAACAGTGACAAGAAGTTGAAGGTCGAGGCCGAACTCAAGCGTCTTCAAGAACCTCCGAAGTGATCTCTCCGCGAAGAGAAAATGCCAACGCCTCCACGGTCAAGTTTCTTCGCACGTAAGAACGTTGAAACCCTCGTCCAGGAGGCGGAAGGGGAGTCCCAGGGTCTGAAGAGGACCCTGGGACTCCTGGACCTCACATCCCTGGGCATCGGCGCCACCGTAGGGGCGGGAATCTTCGTCCTTACCGGTCAGGTCGCCGCCTTACGAACCGGCCCGGCCATCGTCTTGGCCCTGGTTCTGGCCGCCGTGACGAGCGGCCTGGCGGCCCTCTGTTTTGCAGAATTGGCGGCCCTTCTCCCGATCTCCGGAAGCGCCTATACCTACGCCTACGCCACCCTCGGCGAGTTTCCCGCCTGGACCATCGCCTGGCTCATGATCCTGGAGTACGGGCTCTCCGCTTCCACCGTCGCCTCCGGTTGGTCGGGGTACGTCTCCAACCTCCTCAAGGACATGGGGATAACCCTTCCCCGCTCCCTCTCCACGGCCCCTTGGGCCTACGACTCTCTTCAGGGTCGGCTGACACCCACCGGGGCGCTGGTCGACCTTCCGGCTTTCCTGATCGTCCTCTTCCTCACCCTGGTCTTGGCCTTGGGGATCAGGGAATCCGCCACCTTAAACACGCTGATGGTCCTTCTCAAGATCGGCGTGATCGTCCTCTTCGTGGCCATCGGAATCTCCCATATCGACACTCTCCACTGGAGCCCCTTCCTCCCCCCCAACACGGGAACCCCGGGGAACTTCGGGCTCAGCGGTCTTTTGAGCGGATCGGCGGTGATCTTCTTCGCCTACATCGGGTTTGACGCTGTTTCCACGGCCGCCCAAGAGTCCCGCCGCCCTCAGAGGGATCTCCCCCTGGGGATTCTCCTCAGCCTCCTGATCAGCACCCTTCTCTACGCCCTCTTCGCCCTGGTTTTAACCGGAATCGTCCCCTACGGGGAGCTCAACGTCGCCGCCCCCGTCGGCATCGCCATCGACAGGATGGGGCTACCCTGGCTCTCCTGGATCATCAAGCTGGGGATCATCGCCGCTCTCTCGTCGGTGATCCTTGTCACCATGCTCGGGCAGATTCGGATCTTCTTCTCCATGGGGAAGGACGGCCTCCTTCCTCCCCTCTTCTCCCGAGTCCACAGCCGCCGCAGGACACCCCTGGCCAACACGGTTTTGACGGGTCTCTTCGTTGCCTGTTCCGGGGCCCTTCTCCCGCTGGGGATTCTGGGGGAGCTGGCCTCCATAGGAACGCTTTTTGTCTTCGTCCTCGTCTGCGCAGGGGTGATGATCCTCCGCAAGACCGAACCCAACGCGACCCGTTCCTTCCGGACACCCTGGGTTCCCACGGTCCCGATTCTCGGCATCCTGGGGGCCCTCTACCTGATCTTCAGCCTTCCCCGGGGGACCTGGTGGCGCCTCTTGATCTGGATCTTGATCGGAACGGGGCTCTACCTCTTCAGGCCCCTCTTGTCCCGGTCGAAAACGCGCTGAGGCTCCCGACTCTCCTTGGAAGAGGAGGGGTCACCCCCTCCTCTTCCAAAGTCTTATTCAAAAACAGCCTCCAAAGCCTGGTAAGCGGTGTGAACCCTCTCCAGAGCCGCCGCGGGCTTGTCGAACTTCTCGTTCTCCACAGCCGACACGGCCTCAAGCTCAGCAACGGCGGAGCGAAGGAGCCTGGCCTTCTCTCTGAAGAGGACCTCCTTCCCTTCCATCCACTTGGGAAGAGCGGCCTTCAGGATCGACTCACTCTCGGCGGCGAGAGTCGCGACCTTCCCCTTAAGGGCCTTTCCGTCCTTGCCGGGGACATCGGTGTGGTAGGCGACGTAGAGAGTCCTGTGGAAGGCGTCCATCTCCTTGAGAACGGGAACCATGACCCGAACCATTCCCTCGTAGCCGCGATGGAGCTCCTCGGCAGCCTTTAAGAGCCTCTGATCGTCCGCGCCGGCCGCGGCGGCCATATACTCTTGGTAACTCTTCTGGAAGAACTCCTTGGCCTGGTTCCACTTGTCCGCCTTCTCCCGGAGGATTCCCGGAAGGGCGACGGAGAGAATCGGTTCGGCCAATCTTTTGACATCTCCGCCGGCGGTTCGAAGGGCGGCGAAATCCTTGGCCGGATAGGCCTTGTGCCAGATCGGAACAATCACTTCATGGAAGGCCGCCACTTCGGGAATAATGGAGACCGTGTTCTTGTCCGCGTGCTCCTGGGGGAAGAGAAGAGAGGAGAGAAGAAGGGTGAAGAGAAGTGCCAGTGTGACTCTTGGTTTCATAGGAAAAGCCTCCTTAGGAATAGTCTCAATACCCTTTAGACCCTGCCTAGCGCCTTTCCCCTTCGCTCCTTTCCGGTCTAAAGCCGTTTTCCTCTTCTATGCCGTAGAGTCGGCCCAGATCCGCCGTGTAAAGGGTGGTCCCGTTGTAGGCGGAGCGATCCCTCTCCCAACACAGGGCGCCCACACAGCGTCCGACGAAGAGGGGAGATTCGGATCCGGAGAGATCGATTGATGGATCGAAGGAGGCCGCGGCCACCATCCCTTCCGTTCGTACCACACCGGGGTAGAGGGAGAGGGAGCAGACGTTGAAGGGAGCCAGCTCGTGGGCCATATCGGCGGAGAGTTTGTCGATGGCCCCTTGCCGAACCCCGTAGACCACGTTGTTCATGTAGTGACGGCTGCCGTAGTAGGAGATGTTCACCATGAGGCCCTCCCCCTTGGGCACCATCATCCGGGCGGCCCAACGGGAAGCGGCGTAGTGGCAACGGAGCCCCACGTTCATCAGATCGTCCCAGAGAGAGAGGGGCTGTTCCCAGAAAGGGGTTCCGAAGAAGTAGCCTCCCAGAATATGGTCGGCCGCGGACCAGGCGTTGTTAACCAAGAGATCGAGCCTCCCCTGCTCACGGGAGACCCTTTGAAAGAGCTCCTCCATCTGGGCGTCATCACCCAGATCACAGGGGTGGGCGATTCCGACTCCCCCCCGGAGAGAGACCTCCTGTGCGCTCTGTGGAACCGTTGTTCCCTTCAAGAAGGGCGGCAGACGAGAATCGTCGACGGTCCGGCCTGTGACATAAACCGTCGCCCCCGCCTCTCCCAGACCGAGGGCGATTCCCTTCCCCACCCCCCGGCTCGCCCCGGTGACGATAGCGACTCTTCCGTGTAGATCGACCATGAATCCTCCTATTAAATGGGTTTTTTCCTCTTTTTCGGCTCTCCGGCGTCCTCTCCAGAGGTTGTCGTTGGGCTCTCCCGGCAGGAAACGGAAGACCCTCCCCTCCCAGAGAGAGCGCTCCCCTTCCGCCCCGAAGGCAACCTGCAAGGGCAACCAAGAGCGGGAGAGCGGAGGCCTTGACGCTGTTCTCTCATAGCGGATTATGGAGGGAGAAGGGAGGACGGTCAAGGAGGAAGAGGAAAACTTTTGCCCCACCCAGGGAGTGTCCGTTGTAATCCTAACCGCGAAAGGCGCGAAAATCGCGAAAGTTTGTACGATCTGTTTCTCTTTGTTTGTACCCTTCGCGTTGTTCACGGTTCATGATTTTCAACCGGCGTGTCCGCAGAAATTCTAACCGCGAAACACGCGAAAACCGCGAACAAAAAAGGGAGTGTCCCTTGTTGTTCCAGAAAGCTGAAAAA
>JAMOAD010000133.1 GCA_023621955.1 Acidobacteriota bacterium | reverse complement strand
GTCTGAAGGAGAGGGAGAGCCTCCTCAACGAGTGCTTCGCCAGGGCTACAAGCCTCTCCGGCTCTCTATCCAAGGCGGATAAGAGCCTTCTTCCCGCGGCGGAAAACGCCTTCCGGGGCGCTCTGAGAGGCTATCAACTCGGCGAGAAGAGTCTGCTGGAGCTTCTCGAGGCGCGCCGAACCCTTCTGGAATGCCGTAAAGAGCGCATGGATCTGGCCGAAGGCTACCTTGAAACCCTCGGCGACCTGGAACTCCTCGCGCCAAGCCTTTCCCAAAACCCTAAGGAGATTCTAAGATGAAAAAATACGCCCTCTTGCTCGTTTCTCTCATACTCTCCCTGGCCATGGTCGGATGCGGGCCCTCCGCCTCCCCAAAGGCTGAAGAGGCCGGACACGGCCATGAAGGGGAAGAGAACCTTTTAGAACTGACCTCCCAGCAAAGAGCGCAGATCGGCCTGAGCGTAGAGAAAGCCGGACCGGGAACCATCGTCAAGGAGCTTCTCCTTCCAGGGGAGGTGAGGCTCAACGAAGAGAGATCCGCCCTGGTCGCCCTTAAGGCCTCCGGAAGGATCGTTCGAATCGAGGCCTCCCTGGGTGACTCGGTCAGGGCCGGTGAGACTCTGGCGCTCCTGGAGAGCGACCAACTGGCCGACGCTCAGGCCGAATACCTTGAGAGGCTCCGTTCCCGGGACCTATCGAAAAAGACCTTTCAGAGAAAGGAGACCCTCAAGAGCGAGCATGTCGCCGGTGAAGCCGAATGGATGGAGGCCGAGGCGGCCTACAAGAACGGAGAGAACCTTCTGGAAGCCTCACGCAGACGTCTCCTTCTTCTCGGCCTCTCCTCCGCCGAGATCGCCGCCCTCTCCCAGCAACCCCCCTCGAAGATGGGGCTTTACCTTTTAAAGGCCCCCATCGCCGGAAGGGTCGTCGGCAGAGAGATCACCTTGGGGGACAACCTGGAGGCCGGGACAACGGTCTTCACCTTGGCGGACACCTCCCTTCTCTGGGTGGACCTCTCCCTGACCTCGGACCTTCAGGGCTTCGTCAAGGAGGGAGACGAAGCTTGGATCGAAGGGGAAGACGGCACCAGGGAAAAGTGTAGAATCTCCCTGATCTCCCCGACTCTGGACCCTTCCACCAGGACTCTGACGCTCCGTCTCGAGTTGAAAAACCCCAAGGGGTTCTGGAAGCCGGGTTCCTATGTCTCCGGTTCCCTCCGCTCCGGGGAGAGGGCCGTCCCGCTCCTGGTCCCTCGCTCCTCCGTCCAGATTCTCGAGGGAAACCCGGTCGTCTTTGTCCCGGAAGGCCACGGCTTCCACGCCCACCCTGTCGTCTTAGGGGAAAGGGACGGCGAGCATGTGGAGATTCTTTCGGGGATCGCCTCTGGAACATCTGTGGTCGTCCGGGGCGCCTTCGAGCTGAAGGCCGCCGCGGTCACCTCTTCCCTGGGCTCCCATGCGGGCCACAACCATTGAGGGTCCGCCGATGATCGAAAAAATCACAGAAAAGGCCCTGAAGTATCCGGGGCTCGTTCTTCTTCTCCTCGTGGTCGTCACGGGGCTGGGAATCCGTCAAGCCTTCAGAATGCCTGTCGACGCCTTCCCCGACATCTCCCCCATCATGGTTCCCGTCTTCGCCGAGGCCCATGGCATGGCTCCGGAGGAGGTGGAACGGCTCATCACCTACCCCATCGAATCGGCCATGAACGGCCTTCCCAAGGTCACGCAGATCAAATCCACCTCCGCCTTCGGGCTGGCGGTGGTCTACGTTTATTTCGACGAAGATGTAGACATCTACTTCGCCAGGCAGCTTGTCTCGCAACGCCTCTCAAGTATTATGGGCCAGCTTCCCAAGAGCGACGAGCCCCCCACTCTGGGACCCATTTCCACCGGCCTAGGACAGGTCTTCATATACTACCTCACGGCGGACCCGAAGAGGGTCGACACCGGCGGGAAGAAGCTGGACACCTGGCTCAGAGAGCTCAACGATTGGGTGGTGAAGTACCAGCTCCAAACCGTGCCCGGTGTCGCCGACGTTCTCTCCATGGGCGGTCAGGTCTTGCAATACCAGATTCAGATCGACCCCTTCGCCCTGAAGGCCAGGGGGATCTCCCTGGAGAGCGTCGTTGAAGCCGTTCGTTCCAACAACCGTAACGTAGGTGCCCAGTTCATCGTTCAGGGATCGGAGGAGTACCTTGTTCGGGGTGTCGGCCTCTTGGTAAGCCTCGATCAACTACGAAAGATTCCGGTCAAGTGGGAGGCGGGCAAGCCGGTTCTTCTCGAACAGGTCGCCCGCGTCGCTTACGGCGATGAAGTCCGCCGCGGCGTCGTCACACGGAACGGGAAAGAGGAGGTCGTCTCGGGAATCGTCATGAAGCTCTACGGCGAGAACACCTCCCAGGTGATCGACCGGCTCTACAAGAAGGTCGCCGACGTGAGCCGCACCCTACCCGCCGGAGTGAGACTCGTCCCCTACTACGAACAGGCCGAACTCGTGAGCAAAGCCACGGGAACGGTCACGACCTCCCTCGTCGAGGGGGCCCTCCTGGTCGTCTTGGTCCTCATTCTCTTCCTAGGTCAATGGCGCAGTTCCATCATCGTCGCCATCGCCCTTCCGATCTGCGCCCTTTCGGCGATCCTCCTCATGGGTTGGACAGGCCTCTCCGCCAACCTCATGTCCTTGGGGGGGATCTCCATCGCCATTGGGATGTTGGGAGACGGCTCCATCGTCATGGTCGAGAACATCTACCGACGCCTCGGGGAAGGCCGCGACGGCAGATGCCGCTCGGAGATCGTCTTAGGCGCCTCCAGAGAGGTCGGCCGCCCCATCGTCTTCTCTATCATCATCATCGTCATGGTCTTTCTTCCACTCTTCACCCTGGAGGGAGTCGAAGGCAAGATGTTTTCCCCCCTGGCCTACACCCTCTGCTACGCCCTCTTCGGTTCTCTCGTCGTGGCCCTGACAGTGGCACCGGTCCTCTCCCTCTTCCTCCTGGAGCCGAAGAAGGCCAAGCCCGTCCGTTTCATGGAGTTTCTGAAGGGTCTCTACAAGCCTCTGCTGGAAAGCATCTACCGGGCCAAGAGGGTCATTATGGTCTCGGCTGTCGCGATCTTCCTGATCAGCCTCCTCCTTCTCAACTTTGTGGGGACAGAGTTCATGCCCACCCTCGAAGAGGGCTCCCTGATGATCGGAGTCACCATGGCCCCCTCCATCTCCCTGGAGAAGGCGACATCCACAGTCATGGAGTTGGAGAAGAGGATCGTCAGGTTCCCGGAGGTCAAGGAGACGGTCTCCCGGATCGGCCGCCCCGAGGCGGGAAGCCATCCCCATCCGGTCAACTACGCGGAGGTCCACATCGAGCTGAAGCCCTATAAGGTTTGGCGGTTCAAGAACAAGAGGGCCCTGATCGAAGCCCTCAACAAGGAGCTTCGCGGAATCCCGGGGATTCAGTTCAACTTCACCCAACCTATCCAGAATGCCTTTGATGAATTGATCTCCGGTGTCAAGACCCAGCTGGCGGTGAAACTCTTCGGAGAAGACCTGACCGTTTTGCGCCAAAAATCCGGAGAGATCAAGGAGGCCATCGAGACTGTTCCGGGGCTTGTAGACCTCTCCGTCGAGCAGAACTACGGTCAGCCCCAGGTTCAGGTCGTCGCCGACAGGGAGAGGTGCGCCAGGTACGGAATCGGAGTCTCTCAGGTCCTGGAAACCCTGGAA
>JAMOAD010000377.1 GCA_023621955.1 Acidobacteriota bacterium | reverse complement strand
TCAACGGTGAAGCTGTTGTCTTCGTTAAGGGTTAAGGTGATCTTGTCGCAGTACCCGGCGAGGGCCTCGTCGATGGAGTTATCCAGGACCTCGTAGACAAGGTGGTGAAGTCCCTGAACCCCGGTGCTGCCGATGTACATAGCCGGTCTCTTCCTGACCGGTTCAAGCCCTTGTAGTACGACAATATCCTTCGCCGTGTATTTTTCGTTTTGTAAGGTATCCATCAAACCTCCAGAAAAGAACAGCCTGTCCGGTCCGAAAAGAGGCCGGAGGTGACATAGGTAAGAACAGCTTGACCCCTGATCGATTCCAGGGAAATCCCCTGATGATCACGATCGAGGTCGGCGTCGAAGTCGTCAACCAGAAGAAGGGGCCTTTGGCCCTTCCTCTCCTGGAAGAGGGAAGAAAAAGCCTCTACAACCGAGAAAAAGGCTGTCTTCCAAAGGCCGGTGGAACCGAAGATCCGAAGGTCCCTCTCATCGCCGAGGAAGCGGACACCATCGAGATGGGGACCCCAAAGGCTTTTCTTCAAACGCATCTCCTCATCGATCGGCGCGGGACCCCTCAGAGAAGAACCGTAAAGTTGAAGGGATACTCCTCTCCCTTTGAGCTTTAGGTTGAGTTCCTTCAGGAGATGAACCCTTCTTTCGAGGATCCTTCGTGCACCTTCTATGAATTTATCGTTCCACACTTCAAATTCAAAGTTGTTGACTTTCCCGTCCCGAAGCAGACGATTTCGGGATTCCAGAACCTTATTATAGCGAAAAAGCTCCCGAATGTAAAGGGAGTCCAAACCGGCGCAGAGGCTGTCTATCCACCTTAAAACCCCCTTTCTGCTGGTGAAGACTTCGAAGATGAGGGGGGTCCCCAGATAGAGGGAGAAGAGATCGGAGATAAATTCGAGAGCCGATGAGGGCTTCCCATCTCGAAGGCGAAGGCATCTCTTCCCATCGAAGTGAAAGAGAAGCTCGTGAGAGCTCTCTTGGGTAAGAATCATCAACTTTAATCTGAGAGGCCCCAAGGCGTTGATCAATTCCCTCCGTTGGGAGGTCCGGAAGGATCTCCCGTAGGAGAAGAGATAGAGGGCCTCCAGAAGGGAGGTCTTTCCGGAACCGTTCGCCCCCCAAAGGAAGTTGATGTCCCTGTGAAAGGTCCAATGCCTTTTCCGAAAAAGGCGGAAATTTTCCGCTTCTAAAGAGACAATAAGGGACACGGAAGTCCAAAAGCCTTATTCATAGGGCATGATAATGTAGAAAGAATCAAAGACTCTCTCCTTCAAGGGAATACCGCCGACGGGAGAGAAACGGACGGAAGATTTCTCATCGTTCAATTCCATAGCGACCTCTTCGCAAGAGAGGGTCTCTAAAAACTCCTTTACATAGACGGCGTTGAAGGTGACACGAAAGATCTCTTCCATGAAGGAACATTCCAGATTCTCTTTGCCTATTCCACTTTCGGCGCTTTCATAGTTGAGAAGGATGTTTCCCTTACCGATTTCAAAGAGAACAACCTTAACGCGGGAGGTAATGATGTTGCAGATTCTCTTGAGAGCTTTCAACATCTCCTCTCTCTTGAAGACAATCTTCTTCTCTTTGCTCTGGTGAATGTAATCGCCGAAATCGGGAAACTTTCCCTCAATGACCCGGGAGATGAGAATCTTGTTCTTGTTGATGAAAAAAATGTTGTTCACTCCCTTGAGAATCTCTAGATCTCCGCCATCTCCCATCTTGGAGAGTTCAGAGAGCGCCTTTTTATGAATCAGAAAATCGACGTGTCCATAGTTTTTCTCAACGTTTCCTTTCATATAGCTGAGACGGCTGTAATCGGTGGAGACCATACTCAAGGTATTTCCTTCGGCGATGAAGTCGGCGCCGTTCACGTCTTTGTACTGGTCTTCGGAGATGGAGAAGCGAACCGCCTTGATCAAGGATTTAAAAATATCGATGTCCACGACGATCTTCTCTTCGTTCTGGGGAAGGGGGATGGTCGGATAGTTGTCGGGAGAGAGTCCGAAGAGGGTGTAATTGCTTTTTCCACAACGAATCTCTATTTTTGAGTCCTCTTCCTCCACAATTTCAACAAACTCTCCATCCATATCCTTCATGAGGCTCAGAAACTTTGAGGACTCTACAGTCACCGCGCCGCCTTCTTCTACCTGGGCCTCTATTTTTACGATGCCCCCGAGTTCCAAATCGGTGCCTTGAATCTCGAGGGAATCCCCTTGCGCTTTCAGAAGAAGGTAGTTGAGGATGGGCATGGTGCTTCTTTTTTCCACAATCCCTTCCAGGAGTGAAACCTCTTTCACCAACAAGGATCTTCTGATTTTTAATCTCATTTTTTCACCTTTCCACAGTTATTATTCTTTTTATTTTTTAAAAAAGGAGACTCTTTGAAAAGAAAAAAAAGAAAGGGTGTGAATATGTGAATATTTTAGAAAACCATTATCTGTTCTGACTTTACAAAGGAATGGCACTGTCAATTTTCCTTGAAGCGACGGATATAACCGGAGATTTCTTTTTCAAAGTCCGGATCATCCTTCATTTTCGCCTCAATTTTCTTGATGGAATGAAGGACGGTGGTATGGTGTTTGTTTCCAAACTCTTTACCGATAAGGGCAAGGGGTAGGTCAACGATTTCCTTGAGAAGGTACATGGCGATCTGTCTGGGAAAGGAGACGGCAGGGGAGTTGTTTTTTTGGGCAAGTTGAAAGGGTTTGATACCGTATTTTTCCGAAACAAAGAGAACGATGGCCTCAGGAGTGATTTCCTTGTCAACATCCATGTAGTCTTTGATGGTCTCGCGGACGAAACGGATGGTAACCTCGTCCCCTCTGAGAGAGGAGAGGGCAAAGATACGTGTGAGGGCTCCTTCCAAGGTTCGAACGTTGGTTTTGATCTTAGAGGCGATAAACTCCACTATGTCAGAAGAGAGAGTAATTCCTTTCTCCTTCAACTTCTGGTTGATAATGGCGATTCGAGTCTCCAAATCCGGAGGGTCAATTTGGGCGATGACTCCCCATTCGAAGCGTGTTCTTAGACGCTCCTCAAGATTTTTGATCTCCTTGGGAGGACAATCGCTGGAGATGATGATCTGTTTCTTTTTTTCATAACGGTCGTTGAAGATGAAGAAGAGCTCTTTCTTCGTGGCTTCCCAAGTGGAGATGAGCTGTATATCGTCGATAATGAGAACATCCAGGTTTTTATAGGCTTCTGAAAAGTTTTGAGATCTTTGATTCTGAAGGGCGTAGACCATTTCGTCAAGAAACTCTTTAGAGGTCTTATAAACAACGCTCTTTTCAGGGGTATGGGTGTGAATGTAATTACCGATGGCGTTGAGGAGATGGGTCTTACCGAGGCCGACGCCTCCGTAGATGTAGACGGGGTTGAAGGAAGAGGTTTCTTTGGAAACAGCCAGTGCAAGGGCGTGGGCAAATTTGTTTCCTTCACCTATGACAAAGTTGTCAAAGGTGTAGTTGGAGAGGATGTGAGAGGAGTGAAACTTGTTTGGCTGTTTTGAGGTCTCTTGGGAGGAATCTCCCTCTGGCAGAATGAATTTGAGGGAGATTTCCCTGTTCACACCGCCAAGAATCTCTTCAATCAGGGGAAGGTGGGAGGAGCGAAGCCCCTCCAAAAAAACTTTGTCCGGGACTTTGAGGTAGAGTTCGTTTTCAACGGTTCCCACGTATTTGATCGGAGTGATCCAGAGGGATATCTCCTCTTCACCGAGACGAGAAGAAAGCTCT
>JAMOAD010000078.1 GCA_023621955.1 Acidobacteriota bacterium | reverse complement strand
GTTCAGACACCCTTGTGAGCAGAAGAGGGGCTCCACGAAGATCGGACGATCCCTCTGTTCGATATCGTTGAAGAGTTCCTTGAGCTCCTCGTATCCGCTCACGGCGATCCTCTCAACGTCGAAGCCTTCGCTTCCCCAGGAGGCCGTCTTCATGAGCCCCCCGGACATGGCGAAGAGCCTCGCCTGGAGATCGGGGCTCTCGTCGAAGAGACTCTCTTCGCAGTGGGCCAGATCGATCTTCTCCCGTTCCATCCAACTCTTCAACTCCTCGAAGGTCAGGACAACGTCGACGGAGCGGTTGACCAACTCTTTCTGGGCCTCATACTTCTTGGCCAGACAAGGTCCGATGAAGACAACCTTCCACTCCGGGCCCAACCGCCGCTTCAAGGAACGGGCATGGGCGATCATAGGGGAGGCGTAGGGAATCAAACGGGAGACCAAGTCGGGCCGGTAGCTCTCCACGTAGTTCACCACCACGGGACAAGCGGTCGCGAAATTGGCCTTCTTGGGATGGGCGAGAGCCCACTCCTTGCAGGAGAGAGCGACAGGATAGGCGCCGACCGCCGTCTCTGCAACATAGGCGAAGCCCATCTTGCGTAGGGCAGAAGGAAGGCGCTTACGCCCCCAGTCCGGCCAGAGTCCGGCGAAGGAGGGGGCCAGAGTAACGGCGCACTTGGCCCCTCCCTCCCGAACAGTTTCTATGGCACGTTCAATATCGTTTCGGTAATTCTTCGCACCCTGGGGACACTCACGAACACACCTTCCGCAGGCGATGCAGAGTCTCTCCTCGACGAAGGCCTGCCCTCCGCGAACGCGGATGGCCTTGACGGGACAGACCCGAAGGCATCTGTAACAGTCCCGGCAACGGGCCCTATCAGTGAAGATAATCTGTCCTGGGTTCGGCTGTATCATGGCTCCCCGGGTTAAATTTCTTCTATTGTATCACTCCGCCTTGCTCGCCGTCACTCCACAACGCGCCAATTCCGCGTCCAAGGCACGACAAGCCTTTTCAAAGGTACAATCGTTGATCAGGGTATCCCCGACCCGAACGACCGGAGCGCTCTTACAGTTTTCGAAGCAGAAAGCGGCCTTGGCTTCGACATAAGCCTCCAAGCCACGGCTCTCGATGTGGTGGAAGAGGTTTCTCAGAATATCCTGAGAGCCCTTCACGTAGCAGTTGGTCCCTACGCAGACTCCGATCTCCACCTTCTTGTTCTCGCCGCCCTCAACCAGCACCATCCCTTCGTCGTTGATTCTCTTCCGGCTGTAGTAGTGGGTATGGAGCAGGTGGTGGGCCTTCTCCCCTCCGACTTCACCGAGGAACTTCTTGTAGGTGTCGACGATGTAGGGGTTGTCCTGAGACTTGTGCAGCTGGAGGGATTTGTCTACTTCGTAGAGGCTCTCGGCACGGCGGCGGATGGTCTCCCTGTTGTATGTGACAGGCTGACCGGCTCCGTTGACGCAACCTCCGGGACACGCCATGACTTCGATGAGGGCGTAAGGGCTCTCCCCCTTCTTAGCGGCCTCGGCGACCTTCCGGGCATTGGCCAAACCGTAGACGATAGCGATCTTCACCTTCTCGTCGCCCAGGGCGATCTCGACCTCACGGATTCCCTCTTCTCCTCTGGTTTCGAGGAAATCGACGGAATCCAGCTTCACCCCGGTAACCTTTTCGGAAACGAAGCGAAGGACGGCCTCGGTAACGCCTCCGGAGCTTCCGAAGATTACTCCGGCGCCGGTCTTGAAACCGAAGGGCATATCGAGAGATTCAGGTTTCAGTTCCTTGAAGCGGATTCCCGCCTGTTCGACCATACGCCCGAGCTCCTGGGCGGTCAGCACGAAATCCACGTCCGCCTCTCCGTTGACGACGAACTCGGGGCGACGGGCCTCGAACTTCTTCGCCGTACAGGGCATGAGGGAGACAACCACCAGGTTCTTCCTGTCCACCTTGAGCATCTCGGGTAGCACGGCTTTGGCCAGGGAGCCGAACATCTGCTGGGGGGAACGGCAAGTGGAAAGGTTGGGCAACAACTCCGGGAAGTACTGCTCCGCGAACTTGACCCACCCCGGGCAGCAGGAGGTAAACTGGGGAAGTTTCTCCCCTTTAGTCTTGCGAACGATGAACTCCGAAGCCTCCTCGATGACCGTCAGGTCAGCGGTGAAGGATGTATCGTAGATCTTATCGAAACCGAGCTTCTTGAGGGCGGCCACGATCTGGCCGGTGGTGATGCTCCCCCCTTCCATGCCGAAGTATTCGCCGACGCTGACCCTTGTGGCTGGGGCCATCTGGACGACCACCGTTTTCTCGGGGTTGTCCAAGGCCTTCCAAACCTCTTCGATCTCTGAGCGCGGGACCAAGGCTCCGGTGGGGCAGACTCGAGCGCACTGACCGCAGTTGATGCACTCCACGTCGGCCAGTTTCTTCCCGAAGGCGGGAACGACCTTGGCCTTGGAGCCGCGGAAGGCGAAATCCAAGGCTCCTACACTCTGAACCTCCGAGCAGAAGCGGACGCAGTCACCGCAGAGCACGCACTTGCCGGGATCCCTTACCAGAGCCAAGGAGGAACAATCTTTCTCGCCCGCCGGATGGGTGGAGTGGAAGCGGACCTTCTCGATCCCCATCCTCTTGGCCAGACTCTGGAGCTGACAGCTTCCGGTCTTGGGGCAGGTCGTGCAATTCTGGTCATGGTTGGCCAAAAGGAGTTCAACGTTGACCCTCCTGATCTTGCGGATGTTGGGGGTGTTGGTGAGTACCTTGATCCCCGCTTCCGGAGGGATGGAGCAGGAGGCGACCAGGCCCCTGCCCTCGATCTCTACGAGGCAGAGACGACAGGCCCCGTAAATGCTGAGCTCAGAATGGTAACAGAAGGTCGGGATATCGATTCCCGCCTTACGGATCACTTCGAGCAGGTTCCGTTCGCCCTCTATGGCGACCTCCCTGCCGTCTATCCAAAGACTCTTCTTCTCGTCCATGGGCTTCCTCCTTATTTAATGGCCTTGAACTTACAGACTTCGACGCAGGTCCCGCAACGGATGCACTTGTCAGGATCGATCTTGAACGGTTTCTTCAACTCTCCCGAGATCGCACCGACCGGGCACTTCTTCGAGCAGAGGGAGCACCCCTTGCAGACGTTCGGATCGATCTCCGGAGCGGAGAGAGCCTTACACTGTCTGGTGGGGCACTTCTTCTGGAGCACGTGGGCTTCATACTCGGCCCTAAAGTTCTTCAGCGTCGAGAGAACCGGGTTTGGAGCGGTTTTGCCGAGACCACAGAGGGAGGCTTGGTTCACCGCCCAGGCGACATCCTCGAGTAGGTCGAGGGTCTCCATGGTGGCGCGCCCTTCGATGATGTCATCCAGGAGAGCCAACATCTGCTTGGTCCCCTCACGGCAGGGAACGCACTTACCGCAGGATTCGTTCTGGGTAAACTGCATGAAGAACCTCGCGATCTGCACAATACAGGTGTCCTTGTTCATGACCACCAGACCGCCCGAACCTATCATGGCGCCCACAGTCTTAACCGTGTCAAAATCCAAGGGAAGGTCGAGATGCTCTTCGGTGAGGCACCCTCCCGAGGGGCCTCCGATCTGAACGGCCTTGAAACCTTCGCCGTCGACCTCTCCCTTCTTGTTGGTGACTCCACCCCCGATATGGTGAACGATCTCCCTCAGTGAGGTCCCCAGGGGGACTTCGATCAGGCCGGTGTTGGCGACATGACCGGTGAGGGCGAAGGTCTTCGTTCCAGGAGATTTTTCGGTTCCCAGTTTCTTGAAGGCGGCGGCTCCC
>JAMOAD010000151.1 GCA_023621955.1 Acidobacteriota bacterium | reverse complement strand
CACGCCACACTGGCCTTGGGCGAACAGGTTCGAATCGCCGAAGAGAGGGGAGCCTTTCAACAGGAGTACGGGAAGGCCGAGGATCCTCGCGCCGTTGTGGCCAAATACGCCTACCTTTTCGATGAACGGGTCGTCTGGGAGGGGACTCTCACGGTAGGGGAAAGGAGCCTCTCCCTCTCCTTTCGAAGGGCTTTTTCGAGAGGGTAGGGGCTCTGAAGGCTCCGTTCCGCCCTCAGTCGGGAGAAACTCCGGTGGAAGGGCTTTCTCTACCGATAGGAGCCGGAATGAGCCTGGACGGAGAAGGCTCGGGGGGAGACTCCTGCCGGTAGAGGGCTCTCTGGAAGAAACTCTCTTGTTCTTCCCCAAGAATCTCCTTGCACTCTTCGAGGAAGAGATCTGTGGTCACCTTCCAACCTTGCCGGGAATCCCGAAGCAACCGTTTCAGGAGAGAGAGGAGGGGCTCTTGACCGAACTTGGCCTCCCCCTCCAGGAAGAGGAGAACCGCCTTATAACGGCGGTTGATGGTTCGGTCCGGTGAGGAGTCCCCTGTTTCGGCGATGCTGTCGCAAGTGACGCACTGCCTTGACTGATCGGTGTAGTACCCTCTCATCTCTTCGGCGAAGCCCTCTCCAAACCTCTCCCGGGAGAAGAGGAGAGCCGTGTACTCCGCCAGAGCCTCGTTGATCCAGTCGTCCTGGGTGTTGCTGTCGGAAACGGTCCACCCGAGGCGGCTGACATGGTAAAAAAGGTCGTGGT
Source organism: Acidobacteriota bacterium (assembly GCA_023621955.1). Classification (GTDB taxonomy): domain Bacteria; phylum Acidobacteriota; class Aminicenantia; order JAMOAD01; family JAMOAD01; genus JAMOAD01. The sequence goes on along the minus strand of JAMOAD010000151.1, from coordinate 3,054 downwards.
AGAGGCGGGCCCTCCCCCAGCGATTCCCTTCGGTTCCGAGGAAGCTCTCCTCCGGAACTACAAGAAGGGGAGGAGCGGAGTAGCCCTCCTGCCGGGGAAGGCAGACAAGCCTGGGTGCCGTTTTACTCTGTCCTTCGCCGAAGAGGGAGCGCATCTTCTCTTGAAAAGAGGTAAGCTCCCTGGCCACTTCCTTCATCTCCTCGGGCTGGGCACGAAGGTAGAAGATCTCCGTCGCGAAGCCTCCCCGCCGCTCTTGCAGGGAGATAAGGTTGGGGGCGGCGATCAGGACAATGTCCTTTCCGGGCAAGAAGGAACGGCTCCGAAAGCGGGTGCGACCCCTCTGAAGCTTCAGCGATTCCTTGCGCCCGTTTGAGGTTGGGACGAAGGAGGAGGGGAGGTCGATATCGAGAGAGAAGGTGAAGGGTTCGGGCTCCAGGAAGAGGGGGAACCAACCCGAAGGGAGGGCCAACTCGACGGATTCCGGTTGAACACCGGTCATTCCCCCCTCGGGGCTGGCGAGGTCTCCTTCGTACTCGACGAGAAGCTCCCCTCCCGGTTCTTCCTGCAAGAGGACGGGAGAGGTGTTCCGTGCCGACGGGAAGGGCTCTCCGGCGGTACCTCTCCGGAAGGGGATCTCCCTCCCTTGGGAGAGGATCTTGAGAACCCGCAGATTCTTGTGGAGGTAGAACCGTCTTTCTCGGCAGCGGCTGATGGTGGCGTTCCCTTGGATATGGCCTGTTAGGGGCTCGATACGAAGGCGAAGCCTCAAATCCTGAGAAGGGAGGCTCTCCCGGGCGCAGACACCGGGGGAGAGAGGGAGCAGGAGGCAGAGGAGGGGGAGAAGTTTCAGAAGAGGATTAAATCTTTTCATGCTGCTTTTTACGAAGGAGAGAAGCCGTTGTTCTGAAGGGGGACGACTTTGTTCTGTAAAAGGATGGAGAAACAACTACCTGCAGAGGCTTCGACGATGATTTGCGCGTCGATTTGATGGGCCAGGAGTTCGACAAGTCGAAGTCCGAGGGACGAGGCACTGGGGTCGGGGGGGTAGGCTCCCGAGGGAAGGCCGATTCCGTCATCGGCCACCTTCAGCAGGAGGGTCTCTTCCCCCTTCTCAAGAGAGATTCGTATCTTCCCTTTCCTGCCGCCGGGGAAGGCGTACTTCAGAGAGTTTGTCAGGAGTTCGTTGAGGATGAGCCCCAGGGGGGCCGCCCGTTTGAGGGGAAGGGAGCACTCCTCCAGGTGGAAGGAGACCATGATCCGGTCGCTTCTCCCGATTCCAAGGCTGACGGTCTCGATGAGCTCTTGAAGGTATGGAGCCAGGGGGATGGTTCGAAAACCGTCCCGGGGGTCGAGCTTATCGTAGACTCCGGCAAGGCTCCTGATCCTTCCTTGAAGGGTGCGGAAAATTTCGACATCCCGGGGGTCGGTCAAGCGGTTCCCTTCCAGGGAGAGGAGGCTGGAGACCAAGGAGAGGCTGTTCTTGACCCGGTGACGCAACTCCCGGAGAAAGAGGTCCTTCTCCTTCAAAGAGTTGCGGAGAAGCTCGTCCTTTTGCTTCCTGATGGTGATGTCCCGGCTGATCCCCACCAGGCCGATCACCTTTCCCTCTTTGTCCTTGACTGGGACCTTGAGCGTCTCTACGGGGATGGTCGCTCCGTCGGAACGGGAGACGAAGAGCTCTTCAAATCTTTGCACAAGGCCGCTTTCGAGGGTGAGCCGATCGCCCTCCTCGTAACTTCTGGCCGCTTCCTCGGGAAGCCCCTCCTTTTCAGGCTTTCCGAGGAAAGATGCCGCCTCCTGTCGGGAAAAGGCTTCAAAAGTCTTGTTGACAACCTGGAGTTTCCCCTCCCGGTCCTTGAAGAAGATCGCGTCGGGGACGGCGTCGAGGAGTGATTGCAGGAGGGCGTGGGAGTGTTCCAGCGCGTTTTTCGTGTCCACCAGGGAGGTGATGTCGTCGAAGACGCCGACGATCTCCCCCGACGGGAGTCTGTAGAAGGATCCTGTCCACCATCCCTTTCTTCCGGGAATTTCGAAGAAGGAGGGAGGAATTTTTTCCGCAACCCCGGTCTTATAGACCCTCCTGAGGAGGTCCGTGACCGGGCTCTCGATCATATGAGGGAAAAGCTCGCTGTAGCGCTTGCCCACAAGGCTCTCCCGGGGGAGCATGAGGATCTGCTCGGCGGCCGGGTTGATCTCGGTGAAACGGAAATCCTCCCCATCGTCGAGAGGCTCCGCCACGATGATTCCATTCCGGATGGAGGACAAGATGGAACTGTGGCGTGCTTCTCTCTTCCGCAGAGCCTCTTCGGAGAACTTTTGCTCTGTGATGTCTCTGGCTATTCCGTAGAGGCGGAAGTTTTCCCCCTCTCTGACGCAGAGAAGGTGGCCGCGGATCCAGCGGAACTCACCGGTGGACCGAACCATGCGGAACTCTATGGTCCTCTTCTCCCCCTCCCGGATCGTCTCACAGGCTTCGAGGACCCCTCGCCGATCCTCGGAGTGAATCAAGGGAAGCCAAGAATCCCTCTTCAAGAGGGTCTTGATGGGGATTCCGGAGATAGATTCGAAGGCGCCGGAGAGCCAATCGATGTGGAATTGCCCTCCAGGACAGCGAAGGCCGCTGTAAAGGTAGTCCGAGGTGAGCTTGCTGAAAGAGCGGTACCGCTCCTCTTCGATGAGGAGCTTTCGACGGGTGTCGTGTAACCGCAGGGCAACCTCGATGGAGGCCAAGAGGAGGGCCTCTTCGCAGCTCTTGGGAATGAAGCCGTAGCGTGTTACCTCCCGAATCCGCTTGGCCGCTTCCTCCTCGGTATGGGAGGAGAGGAAGAGGATGGGGATGTCCCGCTTCTCTCCGATGCGACGGGCCGTTTCGATCCCGTCGATCCCTTCTCCCAGTTCGATGTCCATCAGAACGATTTGAACCGGTAAAGAGAGGGCTTTCTCGATCGCTTCTTCACCCGAAAAGGCCGTGAGTACTTTGAAGCCGGCCTCTCTCAGCCTCGCCGCCGAGGCCAACGCGATAACGGCTTCATCCTCTACGAGAAGAAGGGCCAC
>JAMOAD010000332.1 GCA_023621955.1 Acidobacteriota bacterium | reverse complement strand
GGTCAGCAGGGTCCACCGAAGCGTCCAGGCCTGCCCGATCAGTATCGGGGGCAGAAGCAGAAAAAGGAGGAGGGTCAGAAACCCTGCCCCCCGAAACCAGAGGCTTCTCATTTCCTCTTGATCGTTATGGTCGCCTCGGAGATCCCTTTTCGAGAACACTCACGGCTCACCCGGAGGGTCCCTTGGGAAGCGTCGAGTCGAAGCGTAAGCTCCTGTTCGAAAGTTCCGGTTTCCACCTCTTTCCAGGCACCCTTCTTCAGGATCGTGAGGTCTTTGAGGTCGTACTTCATGTCATCCTGGGAGAGTTCACACCTGCGGTGCTCCTGAGCTCTTTTCAGAACAACCTTTACCTGCCCGCCCTTGGCGACCGTAGCGGCGGAGGGTTGGAAAGAGAGTTCGCAGGCCCCGAGAATAGAGGAGAGAAAAAAGAGAGAGATTAAAAGAGACTTGAAAACCTTCATCGTCGATCTCCTTGCAACAAAAGATTGTCTCTATAGGATACCACAAAGGCCCTACTTGGGGGTAACACTCCCCCCTCAAGGGTTGTGGAAGGGAAGAAGCACCGTGAAGGTGCTCTCCCCTTCGGGGTGGGAGAGAATATCTATGCGGCCGCCGTGCTTGTGGACGATCCAGTAGGTAACGGCCAAATCTAGGCCATCGTCTCCGCTCTCCGGCGGGGAAGAGGGATCGAAAGTTGAAAAGAGCGGTTCTACAGGAACCTCGGGGCCCCAAGCCGTAAAGCCCATCTGAAGGTACTCTCCTGGTGGAAGCTCACTCTCCCCGCTCTGGAGAACCTTCTTAAGAGAAGCCTCTATGCGTCCTCCCTCTGGAACGGCCTTCAAGGCGTTCCTTGCCAGATTCACGATGAGCGTTCGAACCCGGTCTTCATCAATCTCCAGAGTCGGTAGTCTCTCTTGGACATCGAAGCGGGCTTCCACACAGCTCCCATCCAGAGTCGCGAGAACGGTTTGGCGGAAGAGGTTTTCCAAAGGGCAGAAGCCCTTTTGAAGGGAGACCGCCTTGGAAAAGCGACGAAGCCGTTCGGTAAGCTCCTTGGCCTTCAATACCGCCTCCTCAACGTTGGCGAGTCTTCCGGGAGAGTCCCCACGCATCTTCCTATGGACCTTCTCGAGGGCGATGTTCTCCAGAATATTCGACAAGATCCCGTTGAAATCGCGGGCCAGCCCTTCGGCCGCTACGCTGAGGCTCTCGTACTTACGGACCTTCACCAAACTCTCTTCGTACTTCCTCTTCTCCCTCAAGTCCCTGAGGACCATGACAACCCCGCTCTCGTCCCCTTTCCCCGTACGGATCGGGAAGCAGGAGACCTCGACAGGAACGGGATCCCCTTGGAAACGTTCTAGCAAGTACTCCCCCCTCTCCCCTCTTCCGTAGAGGAAAACCCGTCGGGCTGGGTAGTCGGAGAGAGGGTATCCCGCCGTAGTTAACAGGGGAAAGAGTCTCTCCGGAGTGAGGTCGGAAGAGTTTTTCTCCTCAAGGTTGGCAATGTCACGTGCCGCCGAGTTGATGAACCGCAATCCTTCACGGTAATCGAAAAAGACGACCGCCTCGGAAAGGTTGTGAAGAATCGTGAAGAGGAGCTCCTCTCTCTTTCGCCTCTCCTCTTCCAGACGGTGCTTGAAGAGAGCGATCTCGATGGTTGTCTCAAGCTCCTTCTCCTGGACTGGCTTGAGAATGTACCCGAAAGGCCCTGTCTGCTTAGCCCTCTCGAGGGTCTCCCTGTCGGTGGCGGCGGTCATGTAGACGATGGGGAGCGAGGTCTTGCGTAGGATCGCCTTCGCCGCTTCCACCCCATCCCTCTCCCCTTTCAAGAAGATGTCCATCAAGATCAGGTCGGGTTTCGACTCCAAGGCCATTGAAAGAGCCTCTTCGAAACAAGAGGCCTTTGCGACGACAGAACAGCCCACCCTTTGCAGCAAGAGTTCAATTTCCGCCGCCAAGATCTCATCATCTTCAACGACCAGGATCTTGCGCGACCGCTCCCCCTTCTCAGAGAAGGCCCCCTGCATAGTTAACTCCTAGAGCGGTGTTTTCGCCATTCTCAGCATCGCCCCGGCGAGGTTCTCCAGAGGGTAGACATGGTCAACCGCCCCTAACTTGACAGCCTCTTTGGGCATCCCGTAAACGACACAGGAGGCTTCGTCCTGACCCAGCGTTATAGCCCCTGCCTCCTTCATCTCCAGAAGTCCTTTGGCACCATCGTCCCCCATTCCGGTCATGATGATCCCCAAGGCGTTCTTCCCCGCATATCTGGCGGCGGAACGGAAGAGAACGTCCACCGAGGGCCTGTGCCGACTCACCAGTGGCCCCTCTTTCACCTCCACGTAGTAGCGGGCGCCGCTTCTCTTCAGTAGGGTATGTTTGTTCCCAGGAGCGATCAGGGCTCTCCCCCGAATCACCGTATCCCCATCCTCCGCCTCCTTCACCGAAACCTGGCAAATACCGTCGAGTCTCTTGGCGAAGGCGGCGGTAAAGTTCTCCGGCATATGTTGAACGATCACCATGGCGGGAGCGTCGGGGGGAAGGGCCTCAAGAAAAACCTTCAAGGCTTCGGTCCCTCCTGTGGAGGCGCCTATGGCGACAACCTTGTCGGTCGTCTCCGCCATGGCCCGGTTCACCGTTCCCTTGGCCAGCATCACGTCGGCGCTGAGCTTCGGTTGCACCATCAGAGGTTTCTCCGAGATGGTTCGCAGTTTATGACGGCTCTCGTAGGCGGCCTTAACGGCATCGCAGATCAAGACCTTGGATTCTCGAAGGTACTCCTGGGTTCCCACCCGAGGTTTGGTGATGATCTCCACGGCACCGGAGTCCAGTGCCCGCATGATGGTCTCCGAACCCTTTTCCGCCAAGCTTGAGCAGATCACCACAGGAATCGGGTATTGGGACATGAGCTTGCGGAGGAAGGTCAAGCCATCCATCCGAGGCATTTCCACGTCCAGGGTAATCACGTCGGGCACCTCTCGGCTGATCCGGTCGGCGGCGATCAAAGGATCACCAGCGGTCGCCATGATCTGGATCTCAGGGTCGCTGGACAACACTTCCGAAAGGGTCTGACGCACAACCGCCGAATCGTCGACGATCAAGACTCGTATCGCTCTCATCTCCGCTCCCTATCCCAGACCGCACCGTCCCCCTCTTCCGCGGAGAGAGAGGAACGTCGGACCAGAAACACCTCTCCGGTATGGGTGAAAAAGATAATCTTGCGCCCCTCCCTTCCCCCGGTCTCTTCGGCGACCAAGGGCACTTTAGCGCCGGCGATCGCCTCCTTGGCCTTAAGGACGTTGAGGCGGCCAACGGTCCTCTCCCCTCCAGGGCCGTACATGTCCGCCCCACCGAAGAGCTTTGCCTGAAGGTTCTCGGCCTTCTCCCCCCACCCGTCCATCACCGTCAGAAGCTGTTTAACAGTACAATCCACATACCTGTAGGTCTCCTTACACACCTTTCGACACCCCTCCCGTCTGGGGCAGGCCGATAGCATCGAGTGGGCGACCACCCCCCTTCCAAGCCTGGTGGAGTAGAAGATCACGGCGACACAGGAGCCCAGAAGCGTCGTCACCCGGGAGGGTCGGGGGGTGACGACAGCCTGACCTGGAAGTAGAAAGAACTCGAGTAACGGGCTCATCTCATCCCTCCTTCTTGTAGATTGTCGGGGCCACCGCTTTCAAAGGAATATCCAAGCCGCTGATGGTTTCGGAATGGCCAAGGAATAAATACCCCCCAGGTTGAAGGAATTGATAGAACTTCTTCAGGAGCCTCTCCTGATCGGCCCTGTCGAAGTAGATAATCACGTTACGGCAGAAGATGATGTCCATCGGTTC
>JAMOAD010000240.1 GCA_023621955.1 Acidobacteriota bacterium | reverse complement strand
AGCTCCGCCTTCAGACCGAGGTTCATCATCACCACCGGGATGAAGGAGAGGGGTATGGCGTCGATCTCCTTGAGCTCCCTCTCTTCGTTCGCCTCATAAAGCTCGTCTCCGGATTTCAAATGGGAGATTCCCTTTCCCGTGACCTTGGCGGTTCCCTTCAGGGGCGAGAAGCCGCCTCCGATGGAAAAGTAGGGGGTCACCGACGAGGAGGGGAAGAACTCCCAGCGAAGGTCCATGAGAAAAGCGGAGTACTTGTTCTTCACCTTCCCCTGGGCGTTCATGTCCAGATATTCACCGGAGGTGAAATCCTGCCGCAGGACTCCATCGATCACGATCTCGGGCTCGATCCTAGTGTAGGTGAAGCCCAGGGAGAAGCTCCCCTCATCCCCTCCCGGGAAGATTCGCAGTTGAACGGAGTACCCCCCTCCCTTCGCGTCGAGGGAGATGTTCTGAGAGTACGGCCCCAGGGAACGGTCGGAAAAATCATCGGCGATCCTGTCCTGGGCCACCTCCTTGAGCACATCCCCCGCCAGCCCTTCCAAGGCGGATTTGACCGGATTCAGTGTCCAGGCGCCGTAACTGACAGCCAAGGAGTAGCGGGTCTTCGCTTGAAGAAAGACCGGGAGGCTGAAGAGAATCAGAAGAATCGAAGCTAAACGTTTCATTGTGCCTCCTCTTGGCTCAAGTGTCACCTCGAAAACGCTTTCTCGTGTCGGCAAAGGCCTGCGAAAGGTCCTCCGCCGTCGACGCCGTCCGGGCGTAGAAAAGCCTGAAAGCCTCCTTGAGGAGCGCTTCGTCGTTAAGCCTCCTACTCCGGACCTCCTCCTTGAGGAAGTGGTATATGGCCTCCTGGCTGTAGCTCTCCCAGAGTTCCGCCAGAACCTTGTCGTCGTACAGCATCCCCTTGACCCTACCCCACTGGGCGGGATCTCCGCCCGCGGCGATCTCCTCCCCCGCCTCTTTCGCCTTTCTCAGAAGCCAGGAGAACTTCCTCTCGTAGGCCTCGAGAAAACGGAGCAACTTCCCCAGCGACGGGAGGAAGGCGCCGGCCCTGTGGGCTCTCTCAAGCTCGCCCCGAAGGTCCCTTCCCAGAAAGGGGAGGAGGGGGACAGCCTGGGCGGCCGTAGAGGAGGGGATCCCGTCCAAGATTCCCCCCTCGGTCAGGTTGAAGAACCTACGCCCTTTCCGGGAGAGGTAATCCTTGAGGTAGTCTCTATAGCTGAGCATCTTGATGTCGGTGAAGACCGGACGGCCGAAGATATCCTCGACCCTTCTCCCCCTCTCGGCGTTCTCCTTGCCGGACAAACGGAGAGAGAGGTATGAGGGGTTGTCCCGGGAGAAGACCCATCCGTCCTCGTAGAGGGTGTGGCGGGCATAGGAGGCCCCTGCCGGGAAGGAGAGGTCTTGGCCGAAGAAGAAGATCGGGTCGTTTCCCAGGGAGACCGCCGTGTCCAGGGCCAAGGAGGCGACGGTCCCCCAGCTCTCCAGAGAGCCGATAGGGCCGATGTTCTCCTGCAGAACCCTCAGGAGAGGCTTGTCCGTCGCGCCGAAGAAGATCCTCTTCCGGAACCCTCCCAAGGCCGCGGGGTTCACGGAGAGTTCCGTCACCAGGTGGACCCCCTGGGTCTCCAACCCTTTCAAGTGGAGAGCGTTCAAATAGGATGGGTCGAGGGTCACGACGATGTGGGGCATGATCCCCGCCGACAGGAGCGACCGTAGGGCCGTGTCGACGGAGATGATCAGGGCGCGCCCTTCCAGCTCCTTAAGGTAGGGAAGGTTCTTGTCCAAGGAGGGCCCGGCGGAGACAACCACTCCGGGGACCTTGGGAAACCTCTCCTGAAGGGGCGAAAAGGCACTCTCCTCCTTGAGAAGGGCGAGGTTGTCCAGGATCTGAAGGAAGATTCTCCTGCTGTCGTGAAGACTCGTGGCAAACTCCATCAGAAGGAGAAGAACCGCCTTCTCCATCCGCTCCCGGATCCCTTTGTACTCCCGCTGAAAGAACTTCTCGCAGACCGGATGGACCAAGTATTCAACCTTTTCCAGAGTCACCAACTCGAGCTTTCGGGAGAAGAGGTCGATGAAGTCGGGATGGTCCGGAAGAAGGGGGTAAAAGTTGGGAGGCGGGGAGAGACGCCCCTCCCCGAAGAGAGTCGTCAAGGTGTAGAGCATCAGCTCCGGATAGGGCTCCGTGTAGAAGACCCGGCACCCCGTTCCGGCCTTCTCCAGAACCTTCAGAAGGTACCAGGGGTTCCCACCGGCCATGACCACAAGGTGGGTCTGGGTTATCTCCGCCCTCTCGGCCTGCTGAAAACCCTCCTTCTCGGGTTGATACCGCGACTGGAGGGGAAACTCCCCTTGGGGGAGCTTGAGAATAAGGTAAGGAGCGCCGCTCTGGGCCTCTTTCACCTCCAGGGCGAGGTGTCTCTTCTCGATCCAGGGGAAGAGAGAGGGGAAGAGACGCCGGAGTCTCTCTTCTCCCCCCGCCCTCTCGGCGGTCACTTGATCCCCCGGATCTGGAAGAGGACTTCCCTCTCCCTCTCCCTCTCATCGAAGTTGAGCACGATCACCTGTTGCCAGACTCCGATGAAGAGCTCCCCTTCGGTGACGGGGATGGTCAGGCTCGTTCCCTGAAGGGCCGAGCGAAGGTGGGAGTACCCGTTATGGTCGCCCCAAGTATCGTTATGTCGGTAATCGGCCCCTATAGGTGCCAACGTCTCCCATAGACGGGAGTAGTCGTCCAGAAGGTTCGGGTCCTTCTCGGTGGTCATGACCCCGGCGGTAGAACCGCGAACGGCCACCACCGCGTCTCCTTCCCTGACGCCGCTTTCTAACAGGACTTCCTTGAGGTGCGGAGTCACATCGCACCACCCGTTCTGGGGGGGAAGACGAAAGCGAAACACCCGGGAGTAGATCTCCATAGTTAAACTATACCCGTCTCACCAACGGGGTGTCAACGCTTTCGTTTACTCTTGACTGTCGAAATAGAAGGAAGAACTCTTATCTTCGTGGCCGAGAGACCCTAAGGAGTGCGACAGGTTTTGGTTCTCTGAGATCTTCCTGGAGAGGGTATCCCTCTTCTCCTCCAGGAGAAGACGGATTCTTTCGCTCTTCTCGATAAGGGCCTGGGTCTGTTCAGGGGCCAGTTGGGAGGAGATCTCCCCCCAAAGGTTCTGAAAACGTGTCAAGATCGGAGAGAGCTCCTTCCACCGCTCCTGCCGAACCGCCTCTTCCTCTTCCTGCAAGAGCCTTTCCAGAGACTGGAACCCCTCTTTCACCGGGTCACCCGACGATTTCCAACCGGTTCCCCGAAGCGTACCCCCTCTCCTCCCTGGGGATAGAGGGGGAGCCGTAGTTCCTCCGGCTCATCTCTTCCCATCCGGAAAGGAGTTCCCGCATGAGCTTCTCGACCCCTTCGATCGGCTCAACCTTGGTCGTGAAGCCCGCGTTGACGAGTTCCTTGAGGGAGTAATCGTAAAGGGCGGCGAGCCTCTGGGAGATCTCCCCCCCTCTCTCCATGTCGAGGATGGAACGGAGGTAGGAGATCACCGCCATGGAGCGGTTGAGAAGGTCCACCCTCCGCTCCACCTCCCCTTGACGGGTGGCGTCCGCGGCGTTTTTCAGGTAGCGGACCAGACCACGGTAGGTAAAGGTTATGAGTTCTTCTCTATTGAGACTCATGACTTCGTTTTCCAGGTAACTCTCTTGGCAGTTCATCTATCCTCCCCTTAACGACCCAAGCTGCTGGTAAGACTGGACTGAAGTAGTTGAAGCTGTGAAAGGGTTTGGTTGGCCTCGTTGTACTGATCGAAGAGAAGTTGTCTCTCCACCTCTAGACGTTCATTAAGCTGGGT
>JAMOAD010000225.1 GCA_023621955.1 Acidobacteriota bacterium | reverse complement strand
CCCCCCGTCGAAACCGCTTTGACACTCCTAACCAGGAGAGGCGGGAACCCCTTCAGTTACACTTTACCTGAAGGAGTTTTCGGAATAAGCTCTCCCTCTGTACCATCAAGCGGCGGCGTCTCGCCTGAAACCGGCTGAAAAGGGACCGGAACAGAGTCCGGCCACTCTTATCAAATACCCAAGCAGCACAAAGGAGTGATCCATGAACGACGATCTCATCAAGCAACTTCAACGGCAGAACCGCCTGCTCAAGAGAGCGCTGGCCGTCGGTTGTCTGGCGGTGGTGGCCCTCTTTCTCACGGCCGCCATGGAAAAGGAGGGGAGGGCGCGGTTCACCGAAATCGACGTCGAGAGAATCAACGTCGTCGAAGCCAACGGAAAACCCGCCGTGGTGATCGCCAACAGTTCACGTCTGCCCGATCCTGTGCTCAACGGCAAGACCGTCAAGAGCAGCCGGGGAGAGATGCCCGGCCTCATCTTCTTCAACACCGTCGGCGACGAGTGCGGCGGCTTGATTTTCAAGGGAAAGCCCAACCAACAGGGGCGGGCGGACGCGGGAATGCACTTCTCCATGGACCGTTTCGGTGGAGACCAGCAGTTGGCCATCGGCCACTACGAGGCCGAAGGGTTCATGCAGACCGGACTCCGGATCTTCGACCGGGGCTTGGCCAAGGATTACGAGCCCCTCTACGAAGCCTACAAAAACGCTCCGGAAGGCCCGGAAAAAGCGGCCCTGCGCGAGAAGTGGAAAGAGGCCGGAGGGAGGCAGATTCAGCGTCTCTTCGTGGGACGCACGGGAGGAAGCGATTCCGCGGTGATTCTCGCCGACAAGGAGGGGCGCCCGAGGATCATGATCACCGTCACCCCCGCGGGGGAGCCGAAGCTGGACTTCCTGGACGAGAAGGGCCAGGTGATCCAGAGCCTTCCCAACACTCCTAAGAAGAGGAAATAAGCGGACTGTAGGGTTTTGACAAAAAGAAGTCATCCCCGTTTTGTCATAGAGAAGTTTTAAGCTTATATGTGTCTTTTTTGTCAAGACAGCGCCCGCAAATTTTTGTCATAAAGAGGGGAGCTTCCCGGGCGGGAAGCTCCCCTCCCCCTCGGAGGCGCCCTTAGGAGTTGTACTCTTTGCGGGAGAAGAGAAGGGCCCCCAGGAGAAGGGAGAGGAGGGAGAGGCCCAGAAGGACCGCCAAGGACCAGGGCTTCGAACTCGGTTCCAGCTGAACCAGGAGGAAGGTGTTCTTCATGGGCGCCGGGGGAAGAAGGGACTTGACGTAGTGGGCCACCGTCAGTTTCTGGGTCGACCCGGGAAAGTACTGGACCACCGACTCCCACCCGAAGATGAAGAAGATTCCCAGAATCACCGTCTTGGGGACGAAGGTGCTCAGGAAGGAGAAGAGGGAAGAGTAGGCCAGATAGCCCAGAAGGGCCGCCGCCAGAGCGGGGAGGAACCTTGTGGTCACCACGAAGAGGGAGTAATCCCCGAAGTAGGCGATCAGGAAGGAGACCGTCACGGCCGCCAGCAGAACCACCCACCAGAAGAGAGTCGACGAGAGGAACTTGGCCAGGAAGAGGTTTGCCTTGGGGACGGGCCTGCTGGTGAGGGAGGAGAGGGTCTTCTCCTCCACCTCGTCCCTGATCAGGGAGGATCCCGCCAAGACCGCCAGCAGGGGGATGAAGAACTGCACGAAGAAGGTCATGACGAACTCGGAGAAGAGAGGAGCCGCCGTCAACGACAAGGAAGGGCTGAGCCCGCCGATGATCTTCACGATGGAGACGATCACCCAGGGGAGCAGGGCCAGGGCCATGAGAATCCTTGTCCTCTTTTTCCTGAAGAGAATCTTTGTAAAGCCTGGAACGGCATTTTTCAAGAAGGCCATCATCGTTTCCCCTCCACGAGGTAGTCGAAGACCGATTGGAGGTTGTCGTCGGTGGAAACCATCTCCTCCACGTTGAAACCGTTCCGGACGACCACTTCCAGAAGAAAGGCGTAGAACTTCTCCCGGTTGGTTACGGTCAGATGGAGAAGCCCCTCCTGTTTCGGGTGGAAGTGAACCCCTTCCAGGGAGGAGCTCTCCAGGAGCAGTTTGGCCATCTCCCGGGGCCGGTCCACCCTGAGGGAGACCCGGTGGGGGTGGGTGTCGATGAGCTCCCTGATGGCGGGAATCTCCCCCTGGGCGAAGACCTTCCCCTGATGGATCAGGAGAATCTGCCTGGTCATGGCCTCCACCTCCGGGAGGATGTGGGAGGAGACCAGGAGGGTCTTACCCCGGGAAGCGAGACTCTCGAAGAGGGCGGTGAGACGGATCCGCCAGAGAGGGTCGACGCCGTTGAGGGGTTCGTCGAAGAGGAGAAGGTCAGGATCGTGGGCCAAGGCCAGGGCGATCTTCAGCCTCTGCCTCATCCCGAAGCTGTAGGTCTCCACGCGCCGGTCCGCCCGGTCGACGAGGCCCACCGCCTCCAGAGCCTCCAGGGTTCTGCTCTCCACCTCGCCCTCTCGGTAGCCGTGGAGCCGGAGGAGGAAGAGGAGGCTCTCCCGGGCGGTCAGGTCGGCGTAGAGGCCCTGGGCCTCGGGGCAGTAGCCGATCTTACGAAAGAGTTCTGGCGTCGTCCAGGGGTTCTCCCCGAAGACCGAGACCCTCCCGGCGCTCGGTTTGAGCTGTCCGGCCACGAGTTTGAGAAAGGTGCTCTTACCGGCCCCGTTGGGCCCCAAGAGCCCGGTGATCCCCGGCTCCACAAGGATTCTCAAATCCGTCACGCCCAGAACCGGGCCGTACCACTTCGAGAGGCCTTCCGTTTCAATGATCGTCGTCATCTCACCCCTCCTTCCCGACGCGGCGGTAGGTAATCCAGAGGGCGAGTCCGCTCCAGAAGAGGATGATCAAGATCGCGATGATCCCCTTCCCCGCCGTTTCGTCTCCAAAGCCGAAGAGGAGGTTGCCGAACCTCTTGAGGTTCTGCTGGAGGGAGAGGAAGCCTAGGTTGGAACGGGTGAAGATCCGGCCGGGCAAGACGATGTTGGAGAGAATGTCCGAGGCGACGTAGAAGCCGAAGATCGAGACCTTGGCTACGTGTTCGTTCTTGGTAACCGCCGAGAAGCCCAGTGTCAGAGATCCGAAGAGGAGAGCCGGGGCCAGCGGGTAGGTCAGGGCCGCCAAGACGAGCCGAGGGGAGAGGCTCAAGGAGCCGCTGAAGACCACCTTAATGGTCAGGAGAAGAATGCCCGGGACGAGGCTGAAGAGGAGGAGGTAGAAGAGGATGTAGGAGAGCTTCCCGGTCAGGTAGTCGAAGCGGCTCAGGGGCCTGGCGAAGAGGAGGGGGAAGGCGTTGTGTTTCCTGTCCAGGGCGACGGCGTCTCCCCCGGAGAAGAGGGCGAGGATGACCAGCGTGAAGAGGAGGAAGTTGTTGGTGTAGAAGCTGTGGAAGATGGCCAGGTCGCTTCCCAACTCCTTGACCATGCGGGTCATCATCCGCAATTCGGGTCTAAGGGAGGCGTAAACCGCCACGGCGAAGATCAGGAAGGGAAGGGAGGCGAAGGCGAAGAGGAGCTTGGCCTTCTTCCTCTGGAAGACCGTCGCCACGCCGTGTTTGAAGATAGGCCAGCCCCGCCAGCCCGACTCCCGCAGAGTTCCCTGCCAAGGGATGTATCCTGTCTTTCTAATTTCCATCGCTTTTCTCCAGAAGTTCCAGGAAGAGCTCTTCCAAGGTGCTCTTGACGGGTTGGAAGCGGCGCAGTGGTGTATCGGCCTCCCCCGCCAGTGTCCAGATGCGGGAGGGTGGGACCCCCTTGGGGAGGACAACCCTGACCCTCTCCCCCTCCATGGCCGCCGAACGGCACCCCTCCCGGGCGAGCCTCTCCAGGAGTGGC
>JAMOAD010000290.1 GCA_023621955.1 Acidobacteriota bacterium | reverse complement strand
AGCGGACACTCCTTTTTACTCCTCTCTTTTCACCTTTTTCACGCACCTTTCCTCTCTTGGAGGCTTGGATCTTATGGCTTTCTCCGGTAGGCTAGTAGGAGAAAGGAGACGCCATGAAGATCGATTTTCCCGTCACTCCTCCCCAAGGCGTTCGCCCCGGATGGGAGGGACAGTTCCAAGTCTTTTCCTGGTACAATTTTGTCCTCAACGTCCCCACCCCCCTCTATATCGTTACGACCCTAAAGAAGAACGGGCTGCCTAACGCCCAACTCACCGCATGGGGAATGCTCTTAGGCTCCGGCGGCGAGCCTAAGTTTATGTTCCAGCTCATGAACACCTCCGATACGCTCTCCCTCATCGAGAGAACAGGGGAGTTTGTGGTCAACTTCCCCTCCTATGAGCTGAAGGAACGGCTCCTCCGCTGCACCGTCCATTACCCGGAGGGGGTCGATGAGCTCTCCGCTTCCGGACTCACGCCGGAAGAAAGCTCCCTCGTCTCGGCCCCTCGGGTCAAAGAGTGCTACGGTCACTTCGAATGCACCCTCGATTGGTCCCGCCCCCTGGAGACGAAGAACCCCATGAACACTCTTGTCGTTGGAAACATCGTCGGCGCTTCGATCGATGAAGAGTACCTTCTGAAGGATTCGAAGAACTCTTTGAAGAAGAGGGGGATCCCCTACCACGTTGGAGAGTTCTACAACCACCTCGAGAGAAGGTGCTCGGAAGGCTCCGAGTCCGGTTTCTGCCTCTTGGATACGGACAACATAAAATTCGCGAAGGAGTAGAACTTGGCACAGACCTCCTGGCTTCAACCGATACGAACCAAGACACTCCTTCTCTTACCCTCCTCGGTCGAGCTCCTCAAGGCGGAACTCGAAAGTCCTCAACAACTGGCCTCCCGCCTGAACGCGATGGTGAACCCCGGGTGGCCTCCGGGAGAGTACGACCGCCCGGCCCAGGAGTTTTTCCTGGCCCAGATGATCGAAGGCGGAGAGACCGTAGAGGGTTGGTACTGTTGGTACGCCTTAGAGAGGATCGCCCTCCCCCGTCCGCTCCTGATCGGCGCCGGCGGCTATTTCGGCCTTCCCGATCCTGAGGGGGACGTCGAAATCGGCTTCTCCGTAGTTTCCGAGAGACGTTGCCTCGGCTACGGAAGCGAAATAGCCGAAGCCCTGGCGAAGCGGGCCTTCCTTGACCCCAGAGTTCGACGGGTCGTCGCCCACCACGCCCCAGACAACACTCCCTCGAAAAGAGCTCTCGAGAAGTCGGGTTTTCGCTTCACCGGCCTCTTAACAGGCCAGGGAAATCTGGAGTACGTGTATGCTCCGTCCAACCCCTCCTGAGGGATCCTCCCTCTTAGACTGCCCGCTACCGATTGAGCCGAACCCTTCTCTGAAAGGATCTTCCCTCTGGCTTTACCCCTTTCCAGTACGGATTCCTCCTTCTCCCAGCTTTCTCCCTCACTACAGCAGAAATTTCAGAACTCCAACAGATTCTACCGACAAAAAGAAATCCCCGAAGCCTTGACTTTTCCTTGGGCTCAGGGACATACTAAAAAAAAGAGGGCGCGAAAAGCTCCCCCTTTCCCACCTGGGAGTAGGACAGGCCTTTTGCAGGAGGACACTTGAGGAGAGAAGCGCTGTGTACGAGCCATGGGAAGGGACCTACAACACCGGAAGATGGCCTTCGGAGAATTCGAGGTCTCTTCCCCTCTTGGAAGGGAGTCCCTCCGGGAGGATCTGCCCCCTTTCGAATCCTCTTCTTTAGGGTGCAGGAAGGAGAGAGAACCCCGTGACCCTTCTAAAAGAGCCTCTTAACTCTTTTCTCAGGAGAGCCTTGCGTTACGGGAAGATCACATCCCTCTTTCTTCTTCCGATTCTCTTCTTCGGCTCTCTCGTCCTCTGGCTGGCTTCCTCCCGCGCCGAAAACGAAATGAGGAGGGGGTTTCTCGCTCAAGCCCGCTTCATCGTCGATTCCATAAGCGGCGAAAGCCTCTCTTCCCTCTCCGGCTCTTCACAAGACCTCTCTTCTCCCCTCTACCGCTCACTGAAGAGACAGCTGATGGACATTCGCTCCGTCGCCTCGGAGTGCCGCTTTCTCTACATCATGGGGAGGAAACAGGACGGAAGGCTCTTCTACTACGCTGACTCGGAACCTCAAGAGTCGAAAGATTACTCGCCTCCCGGGCAGATCTATCCGAACGCGGAATTCGACCTGATCAGCACCTTTCGAAAAGGGGAGGAGGCTATACTGGGACGCGGCTCCGACGCCTGGGGAACCTGGGTCAGCGTCCTTGTCCCCATCCGAAACCTGAAAACCGGAAAGATTATCGCCTTCCTGGGGATGGACGTGGACGCCCGGCTTTGGAAACGGACAGCCCTCTTCAAGGGAATCGTCCCCACCGGAGGGGCTCTGATCCTGGGAATCGGACTTCTTGCCCTCTTCCTTGTCCACCGTGGAGAGAGGTCTCTCCGCACGCCCTTGTTTCTGAGAATCCTTCCCCTCCTTGCCATTCTCTGCTTTCTTGTTCTGACCGCCTGCGCCTTGATTCTCTGGAAGGTCCAAGACCGCCGACTCGACGAGATCACCACCGGCAAAGTGGCAGAACGTTCCATGGTTTGGCTCTTGAGGCAGAAAGAGAGTAGCCCTCAAGCCCTTTTCAAGGAAAAGCTGATCGTCGCAGCGGATCAAGAGTTCTCTCCCTTCACGTTCCTTCGGGGGAAGGCCCTCCCGGCAGGCCACGACATAGACGTGATGAACCTTCTGGCCAAACGCATGGGAATCGACGTGGAGTACCATCTCCTTCCCTGGCAAGAGGCCAAGCGGGAATTACTCGAAAAGAGGGCCGACATCCTTTTGACCCTCTACTACTCCGACAAGAGAACCGAAGAGTACGGGATGACGACGCCGGTCTGGCAGGAGTCTTTCGCCCTCTTCTCGAACGGATCCAGGAGGTTTCAGGGCTTCGGAGACCTCCGACGGGGACGACTCGGGACGCTCCAGGAAGGGGTCGTCGGCCCTCTCTTCATCCAACCCTTAGGTCTCACGAAGTCGACCTCCTTTTTTCCAACCTTTCTGGACGCTTTCCTGGCCTTGGAAAAGAAGAGAGTCGATTTCGTCTTGGCTCCCTACTCGGTGGGTATCGAGACACTGACGAAGGAGAAGATCAAAAACGTCGCGGTTGTCGGTCCGCCCCTTCTCTCTTCCGCCAGCTGTTTCGCCGTTAGGAAAGAGGAGACATCCCTTCTGGTCTTGTTGAACAAACACTTGGAGGAGATGAAAAACGATGGAACCCTCCAAAGGATCCATCAACGTTGGAATTTTCACTCCCGAAAGGAGCTGAAGGACGTCTCTCCCTGGTTGAGAGTCGTTCTCCTCTCCCTTCTCGCGATTCTTCTCCTCTCCGCTCTCCTGTCGATCTGGGTCATCACCCTTCGCAGAGAGGTCAAGCGAACCACAGGAGAGCTCCAGGAGAGACAGCAGTACCTTTCAGCGACTCTCCATTCCATCATCGACGGGGTCATCAGCACAGATTCTTCGGGTCGGATAACGGACATCAACGGAGTCGCCGAGGCTCTGACCGGGTGGCGAAGCGGCGAAGCCCTCGGGCACCCCTTGGATGAGGTCTTCCGTTGCTCCACGTTCACCGTTTCCATAGAGGAAAAGAGCCCGCTCTTTCAGATGTTGCACAGAGGAGGGTTCATAAACCACGAAACGCCGACCGTGCTCCTTTCGAAGGAGGGAAGGGAGAGGCTCATCACCGAAAGCCGCTCCTCCATCCACGACACAACCGGCGCCCCCGTCGGTACCGTGGTCGTCTTCAGGGATGTCACGGAAGATTACCTTCAGAGGGAGGAGCTCCGCGAGAGTGAAGAGAGACACCGC
>JAMOAD010000128.1 GCA_023621955.1 Acidobacteriota bacterium | reverse complement strand
ATCCTTGCGGGGCAGGTGAACCACTCCCTGGCCCTGGGTTCTCTTCCGGAAGAGGTGAAGACCCTCATCAACGAAGGCGGCGGCGGTCGTTCCGCCATGGAGCTCTTTGCCATCCTAAAGAGACTCTTCAAGAGGTTTGACATGGAGATTGTCCCCTACAAAGACCTTCTTCCAGAAGCCTTTCCCGCCCCGGGAACCCTGATCGGTATGCCCCCTTGCGAAGAGATGGGCCTTGACCTTTCCCTGGGCTTCAAAACGGCTCGAAGAATGGCGGAACTGGATATCGGCCAGTCTGTAATCACCAAGAAGGGTCTGGTGGTGGCCGTAGAGGCTTTGGAGGGAACGGACCGCATGATCGATAGAGCCGCCGACCTTGTGGGCCCCGGCTTTTCACTTGTTAAAGTGGCACGGCCCGACCAGGACCCTGCCTTCGACGTTCCCGTCGTCGGTCCTCTCACCATGGAGAAGCTTGTTCGCTACAAGGCCGCGGCCTTGGGCGTAGAGGGCGGCGAGACTCTCTTCATCGACTTACCCGGATGCCTCGAAATGGCCCGGAGATCCCATATTACGGTGGTGGCGGAATGATTAAAGCAGCGGTTATCGGTGTCGGACACCTCGGGTACCATCATACCCGCATCCTGAAGTCCCTCCCTCAGGTCAACCTTGTGGGGATTGTGGATACGAACCCCGAACGGGCCAAAGAGGTAGGGGAGGAGTTTTCGGTCCCTTACTTTCACGACTACAAAGAGCTGCTCTCCAAGGCCGACGCCTTCGTCATAGCCTCTCCCACGACAGCCCATTTCGAGATCACCACCCATCTGATGGAGAGGGAAAAGCACATTCTCGTGGAAAAGCCTGTCACTGCGACCCTGGAAGAGGGCGAAAAGCTGCGCGTCCTGGCGAAGGATTACCCGAAGGTCCTCACCGTCGGCCATATCGAGAGGTTCAACCCCGCCCTCAAGGCCTTGGGGAAGAATCTGGAGAGCCCCTTTTACTTCATCTCCGAACGGCTCGGACGTTTCTCGAACCGGGCTCTCGACGTGGATGTGGTCAAAGACCTGATGATCCATGATCTAGACATCATCTTCACCCTTGCGGGTCGGGAGATTGCGGAGATTCGGGCCGTGGGAATCCCTGTGGTCACGGACAAGACAGACATCGCCAACGTTGTGGTGGAGTTCAAAAACGGATCCGTGGCTAACCTGACCGCAAGCCGAGTCTCCATGGAAAAGGTCCGCAAGGTCCGGGTCTTCCAGAGGAACAGCTACTTTAACCTGGACTACACGATTCAAGAGGTCTTTCTGACGAGGGTCTTCCAGCAGGATCTCAAGCGGATAGTAATCCCCGTGGACAAGGCGGAACCCTTGAGCCTTGAACTGACAAACTTTATCAAGGCTGTCGCCGGCGAGGAGGAGACCGAGGTGAAACTCGATCAAGCTCTCTTCGCCGTTGAACAGGCCGATATGATTTCCCGGATGATCAATGAACAGACTCACTCGCTTTTTCACTCAAAAGGTTGAAGAGGGGAGGATCTGCGGTTACTCTTTAGCCCTTTACAAGAAAGGACAGCCGGAACTCCTCCTCGCCGATGGACATAGAACCCTTGAACCGGAGCCTCTCCCGGTTCTTCCGGAGACGCTCTTCGATTTAGCCTCCCTTACAAAGCCTTTAGCTACCGCCTACGTGGCCGCCTGGGCCGTTCAGGAGGGGCTGATCTCCTTGACGACCCCCCTCTCAGCTTTCTTTCCCGCTCTTGAGGAGGAGAAGAAGAGGATCACGCTCCTTCAGCTCCTCTGCCACTCCAGCGGAGTGACCCCCTGGAAGCCTCTCTACGCGTGGACCAAGGAATTCCCCGGGATGGTCGAAGAGACGTTAAGAACTCCTCTTGACGCCATACCGGGAACCCAAGTCTTCTACAGTTGCCTCAACTACATTCTCGTGAAGGCGATTCTGGAGAAGGTGACCCAGAAAAACCTTCCAGAGCTCTTCAAGCACCTCTTCCTCGACCGTCTCAACCTTACGGAACCTCTCTTCTGCCCGCCCCAGGAGTTGCAGAGGCGGACCTCGGCGACCGAGAGGGGGAACCTCTACGAACAGGGTCTTGCCATGACCCTCTACAAGAGAGAGATCCCCAAACGGGAGGGGATCACCTGGGGAGTCGTTCACGACGGGAACTCCTATTTCGCAGGGGGCACAGCCGGAAACTCCGGACTCTTCGGTTCCGCCGAAGGGGTCTGCCGGTTGGGGCTGGAGTTTCTCCCTTCCACGGCAACCCTCTTGAAACCGGAGACGCTCCGTCTCTTCACCACGAACTTCACCCCCTTCTCTAAGGTCCACCGTTCCGTCGGCTTCATTCTCAAGAGCTCCCAACCGGTCCCCCTCTCTCCCGAGCTTCCGCCAACCAGCTTCTTCCACCTGGGGTTCACAGGAACCTCGGTGACTCTCGACCCGGAACACGAACAGGTTCTGGCGGTTCTCATGAACCGGGTTCACCCCACCGTACGAGAGCCTTCGACCACGGATATCCTCAAGAGGGCCCAATCTCTTCTCTGGCCGCCGGACAATGTTTAAGCTCCAGCCAGAGCCCAGGAGGACGAGCCTTTCCCTTCTGGGTTCTTTCCTCTTTCACGGTCTTCTCTTTACCTTTCTCATCCTTTGGAAACCGGAGGTCTCCCAGATCTTTCAGGAGGAAAAGCCGAAGACCGTCTACCTGGCCAAGAGGGTCCCCAGTCTGAAGGTTCCTCTGCCCACCCCGACCCGCAGACTCATCCCCAAGGCTCCCATACCCAAGAGCGAGCCACCGCTTCAGAAGGCTCCCGAGAGAAAGGAAGAGGCTAAGGTCGTTAAGAAAGACCCTCCCGCCGAGAAGAAGGCTCTCAAGATTCCCAAAGTGGAGGTCTTTCCCCGCAAGGCACAGCCGAAACCTCCGCCTGAGATCGTCGAGGCTCCCAAGGCGAAGCCTCCCGAACAGCCTCCTCCAATTCCTAAAACCCTTCCCAAGGCTGAAGTGAAGCCGCCTCCACAGAATCCGCCTCTTGGGAAGGTTCAGCCTCCTCCTCCACAGCGTCCCCTCCCTCCCAAGGGGGAGAATCCTCAGCCCTTCACGGGGATGAAGGGAATCCTCGTCCCGGACGACGCGCGCCCAGGGAAGGGAAACGGCACTGAGGGAAAACCCGCCGGACCGATCAAGGGCCTGAGCGACAAGGCTCCGGGAGAAGAGGGAAGGGGAGGAACCTTCGGCCTGAAAGGATTGACCCTGCTTCCTCCCAGACCAGGGACGCCCAAAGAGGGTGCCTTGCGCCTTCCCTACGGGGGGAAAAACGTCTACGGTTTTGGAAAGAACGGTGGTTGGGGCGGTGGAGGGGATGGTTGGAAAAACTACTCCGGTGCCATCGCCGTCGACAGCCACGGGATCAACTTGGACCCCTGGGTCTTAGAGGTTGTTCGAAAGATCAAGAGGAATTGGTTTGTCCCCCAGGCGGCCCTGGTGGGTTTGCAGGATTACAACTGCTTCTACGTTGTCTTTAGAAGGAACGGAACCCTTCAGGTCTTCCAGCTGCTCCGAGGCTCCAAGATCGTCTCTTTCAACCAATCTTCTCAAAACGCCATCTCCTCTTCCATCCGGTTTCCTGTCTTTCCCTCCTACTACCCCTTCGAGGATGTGAAAGCCAGGGTCTCCTTCTACTACAACCTCTCTCCCGAAGAGGGTTCCCAAGAGGAGTGAGGATGAGGGGAAACGTCTCAGCCTTGGCCAAAGGGGGAGAGGGACTCGTCCGTGTTCAGGGGGAGACCCACTTCGTTTACGGGGCTCTTCCTGGCGAGGAGGTGGAGTTTTCCCCAGGGGAGAAGAGAAGAGGTGTTTACCACAGCTCCCTGGTAGAGGTCATCAC
>JAMOAD010000129.1 GCA_023621955.1 Acidobacteriota bacterium | reverse complement strand
TCCGGTCTCCGGAACCGGAAGCGCCAACATCACCGTCTCCGTGAACCCCTCCGGACTCTCCGCGGGCACCTACACGGGGACGATCACCGTCTCCGACCCTGCCGCCTCCAACTCTCCCAGAACGGTGACGGTCACCCTCCACGTCTACGCCTCCGCGGCGGCGGGGAAACCCTACGGGGTCTTCGATACCCCCGGGACAGGCACGACCGTCAGGAGCAGTATTCCCGTGACCGGTTGGGCCTTGGACGACCTCCAGGTGGATACGGTCAAGATCTACCGTGAAGACGGGGCCAGCCTGGCCTATGTGGCGGACGCCCTCTTCATCGACGGCTCCCGGCCCGACGTTGAGGCCGCCTACCCCGGCGTTCCTCTGAACAGCCGAGGCGGATGGGGGGTCATGCTCCTGACCAACTTCCTCCCCTACGGGGACGGGGTCTACAAGATCCATGCCCTAGCGGTGGACAAGGAGGGGAATACCACGGATCTGGGAACGAAGACCATCACCGTGGACAACGCCCACGCCGCCGAACCTTTCGGGGCCATTGACACCCCGGTTCAAGGGGGAGTCGCCTCCGGCACCGGGTATGTCAACTTCGGGTGGGTCCTGACCCCGACGCCCTACAGCATCCCCACCGACGGGCACACCCTCAACGTCTGGGTGGACGGCGCCCCCCTGGGCCATCCGGTCTACAACAACTACCGGCAGGACATCGCCGACCTCTTTCCGGGGTACCTGAACAGCAACGGAGCGGTGGGTTACTACTTCTTGAACACCACCGGCTACGCCAACGGTCTGCATACCATCGCCTGGAGTGCCGTCGATGACGGGGGAAGGGAGACCGGGGTGGGGAGCCGCTACTTCCTCATCTCCAACCTCTCTGCCGGGGTGAACCCTTGGCCGGGTGCTCCCTTGGCCGGAACCCCTTCGCAGACCCTTCCCGACAGGACCTCCCTCTTCGTCTCCAAGGGATGGAGCGAGGCGGAGGAGGGAGAGGAGCTTTCGTCGGAAGGGGATGGAACCTTCCTTCTGAAGATGGCCTTCGGTGAGAGAATCGCGGTGAAGTTGGGCGAAGGGAGCTGGAGGGGGTACCTGAGGGTCGGTGAGGAGTTCAGACCTCTCCCCGTGGGATCGACACTGAGGGGAGGGAGCTTCTTCTGGCAACCCGGACCGGGGTTCCGAGGGGAGTTCAACCTCTTCTTCCACTCCTCTTCGGGTTTTTCCAGGTTGTTGAAGGTCCGGCTCCTGCCGAAAGGGACGAGGGAGACCACTGCGGTGGATGGAAGAGAGGAGAGGGTGGCCTCCAGGTGAAAAGAGAAAGGTTGCTCTGGGGAGGGGGATTCGAAAGGGAATGTTCAAAAAAACGACTTTGAGGAGAAAAGAATGAGCCGATTCCTTTACAGCCGTGAGCGTCGAGGGGGATTCTTCCTTTCAGCGGCCCTCTTCTTCAGCCTGCTTCTCTGTACTCTGCCTGGGCGGGCCCAATCCATCTATACCCTGAACGTGAGCGGATCGACGGCGGATATCGCCTCCGATTCCACCGGAACGGTTCATATCCTCTGGTACTCCGGGGGGTGCCTCTACTACGGGAAGATCGTCAGCAACCAGGTGACCGGTCAGGAAACGGTTGTCCAGGACAGCGTCTCCACCTATTTTACCCGTCCCCGTCTGGCGGTTCAGCCCGATGGAAGCTCGATCCACGCGGTCTACCGTAGCACGGGCTCCACCACGAGCACCCTCTACCACGTCTGGAAGGGCGCTACCGGGGGATGGCAGAGGGAGGTGGCCTCCGCCTCCGTGGCCAGCCATATCCACGAGGCCCCCATGGCGGCGGTCGATACGGCGGGAACGGTGCATGTACTCTACCAGTGGTGGAACACCTCCAACGACAAGACTCCTATCCGCTACATCCGCAAGGCGGTGGGAGCGGCTTGGACGAGCCCCGTGGACCTCACTCCGAATCCGACCCGTGAGTACAGGGATGTTTCCCTCTTCGCCGACAGGAACGGTGGCGTTCACGCCAGCTGGAGGACCCACTGGTCCCCCTCTCTCTACAGGTACGCCCCCTCCGGCAAGACTCTGGACCAGGTCTCCACGGAAGAGATTCCCAAGGCTTCTGACGTTCAGGCCAACGCCTTCGGAGACCTTTTCGTCGACTCCACCGGGAGGGTCCACCGTCCCATCGCCACCTGGACCACCCGGAGCACCGTGACCATCGATTACTCCTCCAAACCGGTGGGAGGAACCTTCTCCTCTCCGACCAGGCCGAGCATGGGCGACCTGAAGACCGATTACGACGTGTGGCCGGCGGTGGCGGCGGATGCCTCAGGAAAGGTCTACGTGGCCTTCTCCGACTACTCTTCCTCCAGTTCCGTCTACCTCTCCACGCTGAGCGACGGGGTCTGGAGCAAGGTGACCCTGGATTCTTCCGCCGGGATGTCCCAGGCGATCAAACCCTCCTTGGCCATGACCTCCTCGGCCCTCTACATCCTCTGGAGGGGGAGCACGGGCCAGCTGAAGCTGGGGGTCCTCCCGGTGACCTCTCCGGCGGCTCTCCAACTCACCTCCCCTAACGGAGGAGAGACCTGGAAGATCGGCCAGAGCAAGACGATCACGTGGACCTCTTCGGGGCTCTCCGGAACCATAGACCTTGAACTCTACCAGAACGGTTCCAAGGTGGGGACCATCGTTCAGGGACTCGCCTCTTCGGTGAAGAGCTACTCCTGGACAGCGGGTAGCCTTACCACAGGCCAAGCGGCGTCGGGGGTCTATTCGGTGAAGGTGGTCGCTTCCGGGGATTCCCTCTCCGACACCAGCGATGCCTCCTTCTACCTCTACGATGATACGACGCCTATCGTCGGGGTTTCCAAGGGCTCTCTCGCCTTCGGCGCCGTCACCGGCGCCGTCACCTCCGCCCAGCCGCTGATCGTTTTCAACGCCGGGGGAGGGACGCTGAACTGGACCGCTACCGCCGATCAGAGCTGGATCACCCTCTCCCCCTCCTCGGGAACCGGTACCAGCCTCTTCAACGTGGGAGTCGTTCCCGGGACTCTCGCTCCCGGGACCTACAGAGGGAACGTGACGGTAACCGCCTCCGGTGGTCTGGGGAGCGGTTCCACTGTGGCGGTCACCCTGACAGTCTACGCCGCGACGGCGACGAAGGTCCCCTATGGGTTCTTCGACACCCCTACGGACAACTCCACGGTCACCGGCAGCATCCCCGTCGCCGGTTGGGCCCTGGACGACGTGGAGGTGACCTCCGTGAAGATCTACCGCTCCCCCTCCTCCACGGAGAGTGGGAACGTCTTCCTCGGTAACGCCACCATCATCGAAGGGGCCAGACCGGACGTGGAGTCCACCTACCCGAACGCCCCCTTCGCCGGGAGGGCCGGGTGGGGCTTCATGCTCCTCACCTACGGACTTCCCAACCAGGGGATGAACGACAGCTTCACCATCTACGCCTACGCCTTCGATAAGGAGGGGAACAACGTCCTGATCGGTTCCAGGAGAATCAACTCCCGAAACAACACCAACACCTCTCCCTTCGGAGCCATCGACACGCCGACTCAGGGAGGGACAGCCTCGGGGGCCGGTTTCGTGAACTTCGGCTGGGCCTTGACCCCTCAGCCCAAGAGCATCGCCACCGATGGGAGCACGCTCCTGGTCTATGTCGATGGCGTCAACCTCGGCCATCCCCACTACGGCTACGCCAGGGCGGACATTCAGGAGGCCTTCCCGGGGTACGCGAACACCAACACCGCGGTGGGCTACTACGAGTTGGACACGACCAAGTATGCCAACGGAGTTCACACGATCTCCTGGACGGTCTGGGATTCGGCCAACGTCATGACCGGAATCGGGAGCCGTTACTTCACCATCTTCAACGGTTCCGGAGGGGC
>JAMOAD010000141.1 GCA_023621955.1 Acidobacteriota bacterium | reverse complement strand
TCAACCTTCACCACCATAGGAGTCTTCTTCCCCATGCTCTTCACCTCGGGGATCGTGGGAAAGTTCGCCCAGGCCCTTGCCCTCTCCGTAAGCTTCGCCCTCCTCTCCTCCCTCCTGGTGGCCTTGACCATCGTTCCCATGCTTACTTCGGTGATCTTTCGGGGAATGGGAAGGGAGTCCATCGCCGCCAAAGGTTCCAAGGAGAGGGGTTTTGACAGGTACAGGAGGCTCTACAAGAGGCTTCTGGAGGGAGCGCTCCGTAAACGGAAGACAGTCTTAACCGTGGTGGTTCTTCTCTTCCTTCTCTCCTTTGTGGCCATGGCTTTTCTGGGGACGGAGTTCATGCCCACCTCCGACAACAGCACTGTCCTTCTGAAGCTCAAGCTTCCCATCGGGACCCCCCTGGCCGTGACCGAGAGAAGCGCCGGAGAGATCGACAAGAGGCTTATGGCGCGAAAAGAGGTCCTCTCCATCGGGACCATCGTCGGTGTGGACGAGAACGACCAGAACGGGAGTAGCACGGAGACGAACCCCCGGGGGACCCACGAGGCGATCTTCTGGATCAGGCTGGTTCCCAAGAGTGAAAGGGCCCTCTCGGGCACCGATGTTATCGACGAAGTCAAGCGGTCGGTCCCGCCCTACCGGGGAAGTACCTTGGAGACGGTGGATTTCAGCCAGTCCCTCACAGGGGGGTCCTCCTTTCCTGTGGATGTCCGGGTCTATGGAAAGGATTTGGGAATGCTGAAGAATATCTCCGACAGGGTTTCCCAGGTTATGGCCTCCGTTTCCGGCTTTACGGATATCCATTCGAGTCTGATCACGGGCAAGAAAGAGGTGCATATCGAGATCGACCGGGAGAAGGCCTACCGGTTTGGGCTCAACGTCACCTCCATCGCCTCGGCTGTTCACACCTACACCATCGGAAAGACCTACACCCGGTACAAGGAGAAGGGTGAAGAGTACGACATCCGGGTTCTCATGGACGAGAAGGACAGGAAGAGAATCGAAGATATCCGGCTCCTCCCCATACCTACCCCCACGGGAAAGAGGGTCTACTTGAAAGACGTGGCCTCTCTGGAGGTCGGCACGGGCCCCCTGGAAATCGAACGTCAGAATCAGGTAAGGAAAGTCTCCGTTCTGGCCAACGTCAAGGGGCGGGACATGGGGTCTACCGTGGAGGAGCTGAAGGCAAAGCTGGCCCTCTTGGAGAAGAACCTCCCCTCCGGGTATTTCATCGAGTACGCGGGGCAGTATGAGGACATGACTTCGGGCTTTCAGGATCTTTTCCTCGCCTTCCTGATCGCCGTGACCCTGGTCTACATGATCATGGCCTCCCAGTTTGAGCACCTGCTCCATCCCCTGGTGATCATGTTCACGGTTCCCATGGCCTTCATAGGTGTGATCGCCGCCCTGGCAGCGGCGGGAAGCCCCGTCAACGTCATCGTCTTCATGGGGCTCATCATCTTGGCGGGAGTGGCGGTCAACAACGGGATCGTCATGATCGATTACATCAACCAGAAGCGCAAGGCCGGGGAGGATGCCTACCAGGCGGTTGTAGAGGGAGCGGTCACTAGGTTGAGGCCGATTCTCATCACCTCTTTCACGACGGTGATCGGGATGGTCCCCATGGTCTTCTCCAAGGGTGAGGGGGCCGAAATGCGCCAGCCTATCGGGCTGACCATCGTCGGAGGGCTGACGGCGGCGACGCTCTTGACCCTCTTCGTCATCCCCATCATCTACTCCTACTTCAACAAGATCAAGCCTCCCCCCCGGGAAGAGGCGAGGTAGAGGAGGCGCTCTTCCCATCGGCGGCGGCTATCTCAGGGGTGGCGGATTCTGTTCATTCTAAAAAGGAGTGTCCGTTGTATTTGCTCCATCTCCCGGATCCCCAAAAGGGAGTGTCCGTTCTCTCTCGTCCCCTTTCTCGGGGCGGGGGAGCCTCCTTTTTGACAGGAGTTCGAGGGCAGATTATAATAACTCAATACCTATGACCCTAAGCGATGCGCGGTTCGAAAAAATCTACCGTATCGTCTCCCTGAACGGAGGCGCCAACATGGCTCAGCGGTTGTCCGCCATGGGGCTCTACCCCGGCGCCAGAGTCGCCTTGGCCTCAAGGGCGCCCCTCTGTGGACCACTGTTGATCAAGAACATCGAAAACAATGTTCAGGTCGCGCTGGGCACCGGCGTTGTCGAGAAGATCGAGGTTGTCGAGGTGGAAGACGGGGAATGAAGACCATCGTCTTGGTCGGTCAACCCAACTGTGGAAAGAGCGCCCTTTTCAACGCTATCGCCGGATACAAGGCTAATTCCTCGAACTTCCCCGGAACGACGGTCCAGATTCTTCGCTCCCAGGTGATCTACCGGGGGGAGACCTTCGACCTGGTCGATCTTCCCGGTACCTACTCCCTGACTCCTTTCGACAAGGCCGAAGAGGTCACCTTCGACTTTCTCCTCACCGGGGAGTACGACCTTATCCTCAACGTTCTGGACGCTTCCAGGCTCAACCGCTCCCTTGAACTCGCTCTCGAGCTCCAGGCGTTGGAGAAGCCGACGATTCTTGTCTTGAACATGATGGACGAAGCGGAGAAGAAGGGGATGACCATCGATTCCGCGGCTCTTGGCGAGTTCCTCGGCATGTCGGCTTTCCCCACTACCGCCCTCTCCGGGAAGGGGGTGGAAGATGTTCTTAAGGCGGCCCTCGGGCAACTGGAGAACCCCTCTCCGGTTCGTCCTCTCCCCTTCCCGCCGAGACTGGAGAGCTTCTTGGCGGAGTTGACCCCTTTCGTCGGTGCCGGGAGGGTCAACTCCCGTTTCTTGGCTCTCAAGGCCTTGGAGGGAGGGGAAATGGAGAAGAAGATTCCCGTCTCTCCGGGCTTCCATGCAAAGTCCGAAGAGCTCTCGGGAAAGGTGAGGGAGTTCTGGGACAAGAGCCTACAGGAGGTGCTCTTCGCGGAGAGGCACCACCTCTCCATGGAGCTTTCCGAGAAGGCCTGCCGAATCGTCCGCCGTCAAGGAAGGCACCTTTCCGAAAGGGTGGATGCCCTCTTCTGCCACCCCCTCTTTGGTTACCTTCTCTTCGTTGTGGTCTTCCTCTTGATGCTGGCCCTGGTCTTTCGGATCGGGAACCTTCTGGAAACCCTCTCCCTGGCGCCGTTGAACGAGTTGGCCCTCTGGGTGGGGAACCTTCCCATCGCCCCATGGCTCCACCGGCTGGCCGATGGTATCGTGGCCGGGACCGTGGGCGCCGTCGGGATCATCGTCCCCTATATGGTCCCCCTCCTCCTGATGATGGCCATTCTGGAAGATTCCGGCTACCTGGCCCGTTCCGCCTTCCTCTTCGACAGCCTCATGCACAAGATGGGGCTTCACGGGAAATCTCTCCCCCCCCTTCTCATGGCCTTTGGATGCAATGTCCCGGCTCTCTCGGCCACAAGAATCTTGGAGAGCCCTCGGGATCGCCTTCTGACAGCGCTTCTGATTCCCTTTATCCCCTGTTCGGCGAGGACCATCGTCATCTCCGCTCTGGTCTACGCTTTCTTGGGGACCGGGTGGGCCTTCTTCGTTTACGGCGTCACCATGATTACAGTCTTCTTCCTGAGCCTTCTGCTCTCTTCGCTGGTGAAGTACCCAGCTCCGGGGTTGATCATGGAGATTCCCGCCTTCAGAGTGCCTTCGCCGAAGAACGTCCTCATCAAGGCCTGGTTTCAGCTCAAACCTTTCCTCGTCTACGCGATTCCCCTGTTGGTCTTAGGGAGCATCGCCGTCGAGTATGTTCAATTTTTCGGTCTGGAACGCCTTCTGAACGCTCTTGTGAGGCCTGTTACCTACCTTTTGGATCTTCCCGAGACGACGGGCTTTACCCTGGTTTTTGGCTTCTTCCGAAAGGAGCTGGCCCTCTTGATGCTTGGTCAGTCCCTCGGCGTTTCCCCCGACCGGATCGCCGGAGTGCTCTCCTCGGCTC
>JAMOAD010000064.1 GCA_023621955.1 Acidobacteriota bacterium | reverse complement strand
TCCCTGCCGGGACCTCTCAGGGAGGCGGCCAGCCCCAGAGAGAGCATGGCGGCGGAGTAGAGACCGCAGATCTCCCTTCTCCCCATCCCCCCTCCCAGGCCAGTGGCGAGCCAAACCAGCTCTTCCGGCTTACGAAGGTACTTGAGAGTCGTCAGGAAGAGGGACTCTCCACAGTTGTATCCCCTCCCGGCGTAGTTCAAGATCTCCCTGGCCATCCAGGAACTCCCCATCCGATCCTCTTCTCCCGGGTTCCAAGGATCCCACAGCCTTCGGCCAAGAGCGTTCTTCTTCTCGTCCATGTTCACCTCTCTGACCGTTTATTGTACTCCACTCGTTCTTTCCGATAAAGAGGATCGACTCTTTTGACACCTCTTTCATTTTTTTGAAAGAGCGCGCCTTCGAATACGCTTGTGGAATGTCTTCTGGTCAGCCTGGCCGCGTTTTCTTCCCCGGTTTGAGAAGATAAAGATCGCGCTTTACCGCTTCTCCAAAGAGGTGTTTTTCAAGATCCTCTTCCCGTAGACGAGACGCTCCAGGGCGGTGTAGTTGGAACCGACGCCCACGGCGAGAAGCCCCCAGAAGAGAATCCGGCTGTCCAAGGCGGCGAAGAGAGTCAGGACGATCAGGGAGAACATTCTTTCGAGACGCTGAACCTTTCCTACTTTGCAGGGGTAACCCAGGCTCTCGATCTTGGCCCTGGTATAGGAGGTGAGGAAAGAGCCAAGGATGTAGAAGAGGGCTATGTAGGCGAAAGAGGGACGACCGTTCGCGTTGAAGTAGAAGAAGATACCGGCGAACTGGAAAACTTCGATATACCTGTCGACGCAGGAATCCAAGAGAGTCGATATACCTGTCGACGCAGGAATCCAAGAGAGACCCGAAAGCCGTCGTCTTATCGTATCTCTTGGCCACCAGACCATCGAACACATCGCATAGGACAGAGGCGAGAAGGACGAAGGCGGCGGCGACGAAAGATCCTCTGGTGTAGAGCCAAGCGCTGACCAGGGAGATCAGGAAGCCCGCGTATGTCAACGTATCCGGTGAAAGACCGAGGGTCCCACCGATGAGGAGGAGAAGCTTCTCCCGAAAAAAAGCCAACAAGGCGTACAAGGGTTTGAACATCGCTCTCTGAGCTCTCTTTATTGGAAGGTAGGGGGGAGAGTCACCTCTCCCCCCTACCGTGGTTATGGGGTTATTTGTTTTCGAATTTGTACTTATCGATGAACTCGGCAACCATCGCCTTGGCGGTGTGGTCGTCGTACTGGATAGGCGGAGACTTCATCATGTACGAAGAGGGACCTTCGAGAGAGCCGGAGATCCCGTTGTCTTTCGCCAGTTTGGCCATACGGACGCAGTCGATGATGATCCCCGCGGAGTTGGGGGAGTCCTCGACGGAGAGCCGGAGCTCGATGTCCATGGGGACATCGCCGAAATGACGGCCTTCGACGCGGAGGTAGCAGACTTTGTTGTCTTTCAGCCAAGGCACGTAGTCGGAAGGACCGACATGAACGTTGTCCTTGTCGATGTGAATGTTGCGACGCTCAAGCTGAGAGACGACGGCGTTGGTCTTGGAGATCTTCTTGGAATCGAGACGCTCTCTCTCCAACATGTTGAGGAAGTCGGTGTTGCCGCCGACGTTGAGCTGGTAGGTACGGTCGATGATCATACCCCGGTCCATGAAGAGGTTAACCAAGGTTCTATGCATGATCGTGGCTCCGACCTGGGACTTGATGTCGTCGCCGATCACGGGAAGGCCCTTCTCGCGGAATCTGTCGGACCAATACTTCTCCCGGGAAATGAAGACGGGGATGGCGTTGACCATGGCGCACCCGGCTTCCAAGATCTGCTCAACATACCACTTGGTGGCCATCTCGGATCCGACGGGGAGGTAGTTGATGACAACGTCCGCTCCGGTGTCCTTGAGGACCTGAACGATGTTAACCGTCGGCCCAGGGGCCTTCTTGATGATAGGTGAAAGGTACTTTCCCAAACCGTCATGGGTCATCCCGCGCTGAACGGTGACTCCCAGGTTGGGGACATCGCTGAACTTCTTCGTGTTGTTGGGGTAAGCGAAGATCGCCTCGCTGAGATCCTTGCCGACCTTTGTCTCGTTAATGTCGAAGGCGGCGACGAACTCGATGTCGGAGATGTGATAACCACCCAGGTTGACATGCATCAATCCAGGAACGAAATCGTCCTCCTTGGCGTTCTTATAGTAGTGCACTCCCTGCACCAGGGAAGAGGCACAGTTGCCGACCCCGATGATGGCAACTTTGACTTTTTTCTTGCCCATGGAAAACCTCCTAAAAGATGGATAATTTTACGTATTTCTTTGGATTTTTTCGGAAATCTTTGATCAGATCCTGCAACTCCTGCAGGGTCGTGTTGATGCTCTCTATGTATTTCTTATCGTTGACAAGGGCTCCCGCGCTCCCTTCACCGGTATCGATCTTGGAGGCGATCGAATCGAGCTTAGCGGAGAGGGAGGCCATCTGCTCCATGGCCTTGTCCACCTTGGCCAGGCTCTCCCGCCCCTGCTTTCCCGTTGAGGCAAGTTCGGTACGGAAGTCGCTGGAGAGACCCTTCAGTTCGCCGGCCAAGCCGCCGATCTTCTTGATCTCCTGGTTGTAGGCGGCGATATCGATCTGGTCGATCTTCTTGTCGCCCTTCTCAAGGATGGAGTGGAAGCGGACCAGAGAGTCTCCCAGGGTTCGGATCTTCGACTCAAGATCCCCTTCGTCGATCTTCTTCTGAATCCCGGTCAGAATCATCTTGGTCACCGAGATCAGGTCCCGGTTGTATCCTGGAACCTCCGCTCCGGGCTGGAGGAAGAGATCTTTCTTGCCGGGTTGTACGGTGATGGCCTTCTCCCCCATGAAGTTGAGGGTGTTGATCTCCCAGCGGGAGTCCGTGGGCACATCGTACTTCTTGTTCACGTCGACGCGCACCAGAACGCCGTCCTTGAGGAACTTCACGCCCTTGGTCCAGCCGATCCGGTACCCCCTCATGAAGACTTGAGAGTGGTCTCTGAGGCCGACGACATCATCGAACTTGACGTAGACGATGTAATCCCGGGTGAAGAAGATTCTCTTTTCAGCCAGCCAGATGATCGAAATCATCAGGATCAGAAAGCTGAAGAAAATGATCACCCCGGAGATATAGCTCATCTTCTTATAGTCCATCACTCGTCTCCCGTTTCATAGAGATAGTTGAGAGTCTCCGGGGAGAGCTCTTCCTTGGTACCGATGGAAAAGATGGCCCCGTCTTTCAGCAAAGCAACCCGATCGGAGACCTCGCGCATTAAAAGGATGTCGTGGGTGACCACTACCGAAGTGACGCGAATCTCCTTCTTCAGCATCCCAATCAGCTCGCTCACCAGTTGCGAATTCCGCCGGTCCAAGCCGGTGGTTGGTTCGTCGTAGAAGAGGTAGCGGGGTTCTTTGACGATCGCCCTGGCGATGGCGACCCTCTTCTTCATGCCCCCGGAAAGCTCTTCGGGAAACTTGTCGAGCACCTCCTCCTGGAGGCCGACGACCCGAAGGGCGTCGACGATTCTCTCCTCGATCTCCTCCTCTCTGAAGGCTCTATGCATCCTGAGGTAGAGGGCCATGTTTTCGCGGACGTTGAGAAAATCGAAGAGGGCGCTGTTTTGGAAGACGAAGGCGATATTCTTACGAAACTCCTGCAACTGTCGGTCTTTCAGCTTCAGAATATCGACGCCGTCGTACTCGATGACCCCTTCGTCGGGCTCCATGAGCCTGACGAGAGTCTTGATGAAGACGGTCTTTCCCTGTCCGGAAGGGCCGAGAATCACCATGGTCTCGTTGTCACGAACATCCAGGGAGACCCCCTTCAGGACGTGCTGTTTTTCGAAGCTCTTTTTAACTCCCAGGGCACGGATCACAGGAGCCACTCTCCCAGGTAGTAATCGACGATGACGATCAGGACCGCGGAGGTGACGACGGCCGCCGTGGAAGATTCGCCGACTCCCTTGGCTCCGCCCTTGGTTTTCAAGCCAAAGTAGCTCCCCAACAGGGCGATGAGCACGCCGAAGACCGCCGGCTTGATGACGCTTCCAAAGATCGGTTCAAAGATTTTGTAGTCAAGCTTCATCCCGTTGACAAACTCCCTGGGGGTGATCCACTCGGTGACGACCGCCGAGGCGAAGAGGGAGCTGAACATGGCGATGAAGTTGGCGAAGATCGTGATCACCGGCAACATGATCAGTCCGGCCATGACCCGGGGGAGAACGAGGAACCCGATCGGTTCCAGGGACATCGTCTCCAAGGCCTCGACTTGCTCCGAGATCTTCATGCTGCCGATCTCCGCCGCCAGAGAGGCCCCCAGCTTACCGGCCAACACCAGGGCGAGGATGATGGGGCAGAGCTCCACCACAGCTGTCTTGAAGATGGCGTTGACCACGACGTACCGGGGAACGATGTCTGTGGTTTGGTACTTCCCCTGGACGGTTGAGCCAAGGCCGACGAAGACCGCGATCACGGCTGCGATGGGGAGCGTCTTGACGGAGAAGTTGTAGAGCTGTTCCAGAAACTGCCTTCGGTAGAACCAGAGTTTAGGGATCCTCTTCACCGTCTGAACGAAGAGAAGCGAGATCTCGTAAACCGTTGTGAAGAAATCGATGCCTTTTTCTCCCAACCGAATGAAAAATGTTTCCCGTTTCATCGTCTCCTCGTTTCGAACGCCATCGATCTCTTCTTCATGCGGAGAGGGCGAAGGGAAGGCTCTGGAAAAATCGGCGACAAAGCACCTTTCTGCACATCAAGGTTGTCTTTTCAACACTCCTGTT
>JAMOAD010000236.1 GCA_023621955.1 Acidobacteriota bacterium | reverse complement strand
GGTGTAGACGCCGGGCTTGTCGAAGGTTACCTCGGTGGAACAACCTTCGGCGGGGAGCTCAAGGGTCTTGACTTCGGTTCCCGCGGCGTCGGTGATGACGACGACGTTCTTGACGTACTCTTGGGAGCCGCAGGTATCAACCTTGACAGGTTTGCCGACTTCGACCTTCTCGGGAGAGACGGCCAGAGCACAGACAGGCGCCTTGGCGATCGACTTGAGAGAGATGTTGGCGCAGATCTTCGGGATCACGAACTCGTAGATGTTCTCATCCCTGGCGATCTTAAAGGTGTAGGCGGAAACGGGTTTCTTCCCGGCCCAAACGATATCGTGGCCGACGGTGACTTTCTTGCCGCGCTTGGCAAGCATCCACATGAGTTTGTCACCTGGTTCGATGGTCGTTTCCTTGAGCTCAGCCTTCTGAAGCTGCTCCAGGAAAGGGTAAACAAGTCCACCGTAACCGGCCTCCTCGAACCCCATCTTCACATCTCCAGCCCTGTCGACGGCGATCTTCTTCAACTCGTCGGGAGTCAGGTTCTTGGATTTGTAGAAGGGGTGGCCTCCCAGGCGGGTCACCTTCTTCTCGGCGGCCTGGAGAGAGACCAGAAAAGTCAAGAGAATAAAGAGTGTCAGTAGAGTTTTCTTCATCTTTTCCCCCACAGTGAATTTTTGACTTTCACTCATACCGCATTTTATAACCCTTTTCTCAGGGATTGTCAACAATCAAACACAGATAGGATCCTCTTCTTTTCAGCTTCCCGACAGGTTCTTGACCGAGGCGTCCCGGACTGGTAAGATCTTTTCGGACGGACCCCATGAGGACTCTCAAGAACCCTCACTTTCTCCTTTTCGTCGCCCTTCTCCTCGGCATTTTCCTTCTCCCGCTGAAGGTCGCTCTCTTCCGGGTGGAAGGGCGCTCTATGGAGCCGACGTTGAGAAAGGGTGAGGTTGTCGTCGCTCTGCGCAACGCTCCCATCGGCCCCTCCAGCCTTGTGGTCTTCTTCGACCCCCGGGGCGGAGAGGAGAGAAAACTTGTCAAAAGGGTTGCGGCCAGGGACGGGGAACCCCTCCTCCGAACCCCTGAAGGGTCGCTCCTTCCCGCGGGTTCTCTCTACGAGCAGGGGGCCCGGGGTCTTTTACGAGTACCCCGGGGTTGTCTCTTCGTCGAGGGGGACAACCCCGGTTTCTCCGACGACAGCCGCAGGGGCTGGCTCGTGCCCCGTCCGTTGGTGGTGGGAACGGTCAAGGCCGTTCTCTTCCCCCTCTCAAGGTTCCGTCTGATTCCCTGAGACCCGGGGACTCCCGCCCCCAGGGGGCTCGTAATCGTGGTTAACCCTGTAGACCCAGGCGAGAACCTCCGCAATGGCCACGTAGAGCTCCGAGGGGATCTCCTCGTAGAGGGCCAGCTTCATAAGGACCTCTGTCAGGTCTGGGTCCTCCTTCATGGGGACTCCCGCCTTACGCGCCTCCTCGATGATCTTCTCGGCCTTCGCCCTCCGCCCCTGGGCAACGACTCGGGGAGCCTTGTCCTTGCCGGATTCATACTTTAAGGCGACGGCCTTCTTCTCCTTCGTTCTGTCCACGGTTCACCTCTCCCCTCTCCGCAGGAGAGTCCACAAGAGGGGAAGGGAAAGGAGAGCCTCCCCAAGAACGGTCATGAGGTTGGCCGTCGAGAAGAGTTCCGCCCAGTTCGCCTTCCGGATTCCAGGGAAGAGGCCCAGGGAGAAGGTCTTTGAGGAGAGAGGTGCGAAGAGGGGAATCCCGATGGGCGGTTTCTGATCGGTGACCACAAGGTCGAGAAGGAGGTGGGAGAGGAGAATAAGAAGGATCAGGGGAAAGAGCCGGGGACGTCGCAAGAGAAGGGAGATCAGGAGGGAAGCGGCAAAGACGAAGAGAAGGGTGTGGGTGTAACGCTGATGCAGTTCGAGCCCCCTCTTCCCCGCCAGAAGCCATCCGACCAAAAGGTCGAAATCCGGAAGGAGGGCGATCAGGGGTGCCCAGAGGAGGTGGTGGAGTCTGCCCCCCCCTTCATGGCGGGCGGCCAGCCAGATTCCGGCGACCGAGTGAGCCAGAGGGCTCACTTCTTCTCCCAGAACCGGAGAAAACTCTGGACCTTGGAGTCCTGGAAGAGGTCGTTGACCATCTTGCGGGCAAGGTCCCTCACCGTCGCGTCAAGCTCCTGAGGGGGTGTGCTGAGCTGGGTCTCCACAGGGTAGGAGGAATCCGAAGACCTCTTCTCCTGGACGCTCTGCTCGTACCAGAGGGTTTTGCCCGTGGAAACCTCTATGAGCCTCAGCCGCAGGGCCGCCTTATGGCCGGTGAGCCTTCCGAAGATGAGGCTGTCCCACCTTCCCAGCAGGAGAAGGTCAGCCCCCCTGCGCGAGGCTTCCGCGATGGCCCTTTGGATGGAGGCCTCTTCCCCCCGGTCCTCCACGACCCAGGGGCAATCCGTATCCAGAACAACCTTTTGGAGACGGTTGGCCCGGAGGAACTCCTGATGGAAGATCTCCGCGCCCCGAACGGCCCAGGGGGCGGCGTAGGAGGGAGTCTGAAAGGAGAAGATCAGGAGTGTGCGGGAAGCGGGTTCCTTGATCTTCCCCTCCAGGTAGACATCCCTTCTGGAGGTCGGGGGTTGGGGCGACAAGCAGGAGACAAAGGCCAGAAGGGGAAGTACAAGGAGGAGAGAGAGCTTTTTCCTTTTCATGAATCCATTATAATGAAAAGAGAAAGAAAGGGGAAGTATCGGTCCTCTCTCCCATCCCCTGTCAGCCTTTCGACCCTCTCTCCCCGGCGATGAAGGCCTCCACCTCTCTCTGTAAACCCGGACAGGCTTTTCCGGAGAGAAGGATGAAGAGCCCGTCCTCAAGGGGAATCTTCACCGGCGCAATCAGGAGGGAGTCGGAGTCTCCGCCGACGAAGGCGAGACGATGACCCAGCTCCCGAACCAACCGGAGAGGCTCCTCAGGATGGCGCTCCTTGAAAAGGAGGCGTACCCTTTCGAAGAGAAGTCGTCCTTCCTCAGATGTAGACATCCCTCTCCCCCTTCTCGATCCTCTCGAGCATCCCGTCGATGAGAGAACGGCTCTCCTTGTCCATCCCCTGGAGCGCTTGCGCCATGAGCGCCTCCCCGCTTCTACGGGTCTCCGGGCTCCCGTAATCCCTCAGGTACTCGGAGAATGTGGAAAAGGCGTTGGGGATGCAGAGGCTATGGATGTTCCCCTTCTTGGCGATCCTCATGAAACAGTTCCCGGTTCGGCCGCAACGGTAGTCGGCGGTGCAGAAGGAGGTGATGAAGCCCTGGTCGGCCAGCCAGCGGATCCCCTCGTCCAGGGTGCGGTTGTCCCCGAGGGTGAACTGCTCCTTCCGTGGATCTCTCACGTTGGGAGAGTAGGAGCCGACGCCGATGTTGGAACCGAAGTCGAGCTGGGTGATCCCCAGGGAGAGCATCCTCTCCCTGACCTTAGGAGACTCCCGAGCCGTCAAGATCATTCCCGTATAGGGGACCGAGAGGCGAAGAACCGTGATCACCCTCTCGAACTGGTCGTCCGAGACGAGGTAGGGACTCTGGGAGACAAAAGGCGTGGTAATGGCCGGTTCAAGCCTCGGGAAAGAGAGGGTATGGGGGCCGACCCCTCCGAAGTGCTCTTCCAGGTCGATGGTGTGGTAGAGGAGGCCCATGACCTCGAACCTCCAATCGTAGAGGCCGAAGAGGACCCCCGGGGCGACATCGTCCACCCCCGCCTCCTGAGCCCGGTGGAGCCCGTAGAGACGCCACTGGTAGTTCCCCTTGAGGGTTCCCTTCGGGTGAACCTTGCTGTAGGTCTCGTGGTGGTAGGTCTCCTGAAAGATCTGGTAGGTTCCGATTCCGACCTTCTTCAGGAGCCGGTAATCCTCTACTCCCAGAGGGGCGGCGTTGACGTTGGCCCGTCTGATCTCCCCCGAGGGGGGACGCTTCACGGAGTAGGCCTT
>JAMOAD010000033.1 GCA_023621955.1 Acidobacteriota bacterium | reverse complement strand
GAGAGGATCGCCGTGAGCGGATACGAGGAGCTCAAGGAACTCTTCAACGATATCGAACAGAGGGATCGTCCGATCTTCGTGGAGCCCCTCTTCTGCTCACAAGGGTGTCTGAACGGTCCCGGCCTCCCCAAGAAGGACGCGGGCTCATCGATCACGAGAAGGCAGGCCCTCCTGGAGTATACCAAGGAGAGCATACCCCAGGGGAAGAGGGTAGAACTTCTGCCCGAAGACCTTCAGACCGAGTACAGGCCCCACCCCATAGAGAGCGAGGAGATCCCGGAGATGAAGATCCGGGAGATGCTGGAAAAGACGGGGAAGGGGCGGCCCGAAGATCAGCTCAACTGCGGCGCCTGTGGCTACGACAGCTGTCGGGACAAGGCCATCGCCGTGATTCGGGGGCTCGCGGAGCCAGAGATGTGCATCCCCGCCATGAGAAGGTTGGCGGAGCGACGGACCGACCGGATCATCGAAACCTCGCCCAACGGTCTTGTCATCCTGGACGAACATCTCTCGATTCTGAGTATGAACGAGGCTTTCCGCCACTTCTTCATGTGCTCCGACGCGGTTCTGGGCAAGCCCATCTCCTACCTGATGGACCCGGAACCCTTCGAAAACCTCGCCTCCGGTATCGCCGACAAGGTGGAGGCGACGGTCAGCCACAAGAGTTACAGCCTCATCTGCCACGAGATTCTCTATGCCCTTCCCGAAGCGAAGCAGTATGTCGGAATCTTCGTGGATATCACCAGGGCCCAGACCAGTCAGAAGAAGCTCGAAGAGATCAAGACCCAGGCCGTTGTTCAGGCGAAAGAGTTGTTAGAGCATCAGACCCGAATGGCCGAGAAGATCGCTCAATTTCTAGGGGAGAGCACGGCCCAGGGGGAAGACCTTGTTCGAAAGCTCCTCCAGATCGCCGGCGACAAGAGAGTGGAGGAGAGCAAGACCCGGAAGGAGGGTTGATTGTCGGTCCTCTATTTGGATCTCTTCGCCCAACAGTATTCCAAGAGGGAGTTCGCTCCCTGCGGCGACTACTACGCCGTCGAGAGGACCCTGGAGCATACGACCATTATCCTCAGCGACGGGATCGGCTCCGGAGTGAAGGCCCATGTGGCCGCGATTCTCTGCACTTCCAGGCTTCAGGAGCTTCTTCGTCTCGGCTTCTCCCTCCGTCAGGCCTTCGGGCGGGTGGTCGAGAGCATGCACGAGATCCGTGGGAGCGAACACCCTTACGCTGTTTTCACGGTGCTTCGGGTCTTGCCCAGAGGGGAGACCACGATCCTGACCTACGAGATGCCCCCCCCTCTCTTCATCGGAATCAACAGGCACTGCAGCGTGATCCCCGCGAGGACGGAGACCCTGGGAAGCGAAGTGGTGGCGGAAGTCAACGCCTATTTGGACGATCGGGAGGGGATCCTCCTGACCAGCGACGGCATCGTCCAGGCCGGCCTTGAGAACGGGTGGAGAACCGGATGGGGCTCCGAAGGGGTGACCCGTTTCATCAACGACGAGCTTGTGGACGGTAAGAGTTTCCCGGAGCTTCCGGAGAGGATCTGTAAGAAAGCCTTCGAGATCTCCAAGAACCGTTTCCGGGACGACGCCACGGTTCTCTTGCTTCAGGCCCGAAGAGGTCGCACCCTTCATGTCTTGAC
The DNA here is from genome assembly GCA_023621955.1 of Acidobacteriota bacterium. Lineage (GTDB taxonomy): Bacteria > Acidobacteriota > Aminicenantia > JAMOAD01 > JAMOAD01 > JAMOAD01. The sequence goes on along the minus strand of JAMOAD010000033.1, from coordinate 4,826 downwards.
AGGGCCGCCGGCCGACCCTGCCGACGACTACAGGGTGGTGAAGGAGTTCATGGCGAAAGAGGGTCTGAGGGCTGTCTGCGGGGCGACAACCTCGGACATCGTCTCCCGGGTCGTGGGCAAACCGGTCTCCATCGAGAGCAACCCTTCGAGCCTGATCGCTCCTCCCAAGTACTACATCGAGGGAATCGACCTCGTCACCGAGGGAGCGGTGACCCTCAACCAGGCCTACAACATTCTGGAGGCCGACCCCGAGGAGTACGAACCCGAGAGTGGGGTCTCCCGGCTCTGCAACCTCCTCAGGGAAGCGGATCGAATCTACTTCTGGGTAGGCGGCAGCCGGAACGTCGCCCACGGGGACCTCTCCTTTCTTCAGAGGGGGATACTCCCCAGGCAGACCATTCTTCCCCTCCTGGCGGAGAAGCTCAGAAATCAAGGGAAACTGGTGGTCTTGCGGGAGCTGTGACCCCTCTCGACATGAGAGGGAGCAGGGGATTGTACTCAACTAGAGACGAGTAAAGCAAAAGGTTTCAAGAGGAGGAGAGATGATGGACCACGCAGTTGTCGCGAATCTGTCGGAGATGGTGGATTACCAAAAGGACGCGGTTATCAGCAAGACTCTCGTCGAGAAAAGCGTTGGAACGGTGACTCTCTTCTCTTTTGACTTGGGGCAGAGTCTCAGTGAGCACACGGCCCCCTTCGATGCCTTGGTTCAGGTACTGGACGGTGAGGTGGAGATTCGGATCTCCGGAAAACCCTTCCTCCTGAAACAGGGGGAGGTCATCGTCATGCCCGCCGATCAGCCCCATGCCCTGAGGGCGGTCAAGAGGTTCAAGATGCTCTTGACGATGATTCGATCTTGACCGAAGAGGGCCTACTCCCGGAGAGTCCCTAGGAAGAGGATTCTCTCCTCTCCCGTAGAGGGGAGCGTGGAGAGGACGATCTGGGAGGCGAAACCCGTCTCTTCCAGGAGCTCAAGCCACTCTGACGAGGGGAAGAGGCCCAGCGGGAAGGTGTCCTGGGAGAAGGTAACCCTCTCTCCCTCCCGGAAGGAGTAGGAGAGGGCGACGGTGATCCGATGATCCTTCGGGTCCGGATCGAAACGCCACTCCAGGAAGCGGACCCCCCGTTCCCCTCGGTCTGTTCCCCCCAGGTTCGTCTCCTCCTGAAAACTCTCTTGAACCGAATCCGGGGCAATGAGCACTCTGCCCCCGGGTTTCAGGTGGAGGGCGGCGGTGATCAGGACATCCCGAAGGTCCCGTCCCTCGACCATGTGGCCCACCGCATCATGGAGGAAGACCGCGTCGAAGGGGCGGTCGAGCCTGAGGGTTCTCATGTCCGCCACGATGTGCTCGCAGAGGGGGTTGAGCCTGCGGCTGCACTCCACCATGGCGGGGGAGAGATCGGCCAGGGTCATGCGGAAACGCCGCTTCATGTGGTAGGCGTTGTGCCCTCCACCGCTTCCCAGCTCCAGGACTCTCTTCACCGGGAGAGGGTTTCCCTCCGTCAAGATTCGGATAAACTCCTCCGCCTCCTCGGCGTAATCCTCGGGCGGGGAGATGAGCGGCCACCAGGAAGCGAGGTCTGTATAGAGATGGGGAGCGGGGGTGTCCATCCTTCTTTCTCCTTATGAACGTTTATTCAGAACCGCCTTCAGCCTTGCGAAGGCTCTTTCCACCTGATCTTCCTGCAGGAGAATGGTGAATTCGTTCAGCGTCGAGACGACCTCGACAACGTTGATTCGATCCCAGGCAAGCTCCTTGAGAAGGGTGTAGTGGACTCCCGGCGTCCAGACCGCGTCCGGGGAGAGCTGAATCGTCACGGCCGAGAGGTTCTTCAGCGTAGAGATCAACCTCTCTCCCGCGAAGATTTCCAAGGCCGTCTCCTCCCAGGGGGCGCTCAGGAGAATCGTCACCTCTCTGACCCCCTGGGTCAGAGTGAGGAAGAGGTCTCTCCTCTCCCCCAGCCGGTGTAAGAGTTGCTTCTGCTTGGAGAGGAGGGAGGACGAGGAAGCGAAGGTGAACTCGACGATAGGGGACCGCAGGGTCATGGATCCGAAATTGAGGCCGCAGAAACGGTTTGGCTCTGGGAAGGTCTCTTGGAGACGCTTTGAGAGACGCCTCAAGGCCATGATGACGGCTCCCTCGCCGACGGGCTTTAAAAGTTCCTCTTCCAGGGGAGGGATCAGCTTTCGCGCCAAGGCGGAGAGGTTGATGAGCTCTTCTCTGAGAGCCTAGCTCTTCTCTGAGAGCCTCCTCCAAGAGGGGGGAGAGGCGGATGTGCCGTTCCACGGCTTCGGGAATCGTTACCATGTTAAGATTTTAACATATTGTTCCGTATTGTGGCTATTATTTAAAAGAATTTCTTTTCCCGTTTTTCTCCTGCTAGAATGATCAAACTTCATAGTCAAGGAGGAAAAACTTGGAAAGAAGATGCGTCTGCCCAGTCTGTGAGAGTGAAATCTCTCTGCCCGAAGACTCCAGGGTCCATGAGGTCTACCCCTGCCCGGAGTGCCGCTGTGAAATGGAGATTCTCTCCCTGGAGCCACTGATCGTCGAGGAGGCCCCCCAGGTGGAAGAGGACTGGGGGCAGTAATGGTCAGAATCTTGGACACAACGCTGAGGGAAGGGGAGCAGACCCCCGGCGTCGCCTTTCCCGTTCATGTCAAGATCGCCCTGGCGGAGAGTCTCGAACGTCTCGGCGTCGACATCGTCGAGGCCGGGCACCCCGTGGTGGATAAGGAGATAGAGAGGGGGGTCCGGCTCCTCGCCGCCCGAAGGGGAGAGATCCGAGTGGGAGCCCACGCGCGCTCCCTTAAGGGGGACGTGGACATGGCGCTCTCTTGTGGGGTCTCTTTCCTTGGCCTTTTCTACTGCGTCTCCCGGGAAAGGCTGACCGAAGGGAACCGGACCCTCTCTCAGGCCATCGAATCGGTGACCTCTCTGATCCGGGAGGTGAAGGGCCGGGCTCCCCAGGTTATGGTTAGGTATACGCCGGAGGATACGGTTCGGACGGCCTGGCCGGACGTTGCCGCAGTGGCGTTGGAGGCCGCGAGGGCTGGCGCGGACGTGATCAGCGTAGCCGACACGACGGGGTATATGGTTCCGGGAACAGAGAATAACCTCTACGATTATACCCTTCGGATGAGGGAGAGTCTGGTCCGGGGAGGAGTCAACCCCATGCTGGCTGTACATTGCCACAACGACAGGGGGCTCGCCTTGGCCAACGCGCTCGACGCCTACCGAGCCGGAGTGGATATCATCGACGCCTCCGTGTTGGGCTTGGGCGAGCGTGCGGGAATCGTCGACCTGGCCCAGCTCATGGTCGCCCTGCGCAGTGGATGGAACGAGGGGGAGAGGTGGGACCTGACCCAACTGCCGGAGCTCTACCGAAGGGTTTCCCGTTTCTCAGGAATCCCTGTTCCGCCCCTGGCCCCTGTAGTCGGAGAGAACGCTTTCTCCCATTGCGCTGGGATTCACACGCAGGCGGCGATTCGCAACCCTCTCCACTACCAGAGCCTGGACCCCATCACCGTCGGACGCTGCAGCCGAGTCGTTCTCGACCACATGGCGGGGACCTCGGCCCTCCTCTACGCCTTGAGAAACCTTGGGGAGGAGGATGTCGGCGAGGACCGTCTCAAGGAGATTCTCCTGAGGGTCAAGGAGGTGGGCAGACTTGGCAGAACCGTAGACAGAGAGGAGCTTGGGTTTATTGTCGCCTCCTTGGAGGCAGAGAAGAGAGAGGAGGGTGCACGATGAGAATCGGTTTTCTTTACGAGGTGATACGTCGGGACGAGAGGCTTCTGCTCGATGAGCTGGCCGGGTTTCCCGGGATCGAAACGGAGATGATCTGCGAGAGGGAGATGGTCTACGGGCCAGGTAGGGAGCTTCCCGCCTTGGATCTTCTTCTGGACCGCAGCCTGAGCGCCTGGAAGTCCCTCTATTGGCTCAATTTCTTCCAGGGGGCAGGGGTTCTGACGGTGAACTCCCCCCATACCGCCGCCGTTTGCATGGATAAGGCCTTGACTTCCGCCGCCCTGGAGCGGGCAGGGGTTCCGCAACCACGGTTCCGAGTGGCCTTCAGCGGAGAGAAGGCCTTGGAAGCTCTGGAGGAGCTCGGGTACCCTTGCGTGGTCAAACCCAACATCGGCTCTTGGGGCCGACTCCTGGCCAAGGTGAACGACCGGGACAGCGCGGAGGCCCTGGTGGAGCACAAGCTGACACTGGGGAGCTTCCACCATTCGGTCTTCTACCTCCAAGAGTACGTCGAGAAGGGAGGCGCCGATATCCGGGCCTTTGTCGTTGGGGATCGGTGCATCGCCGCCATCGAGCGGAGTTCATCCCATTGGATCACCAACACCGCCCGGGGGGGAAAGGCCTCCAAGTATCCTGTGGACTCCGAATTGGAGGAGGTGAGCCTTCGTGCGGCCAGGGCGGTGGGAGGAGGCGTTCTCGCCTTAGACCTCTTCCGCACGGAGAAGGGCCTTCTCGTGAACGAGGTGAACCACGCCATGGAGTTTAAAAACAGCATCGAACCGACCGGTGTGAACATCCCCGGCGAGGTTGTCCGCTACCTTCACCAGAGGGGCGCCGAAGGAGGCGATCATGGCCGCTAAGCCGAGGGTCTCCCTGGTAGGGGGATCAGGATACGTCGGGGGAGAGCTTCTCCGTCTCCTCTCCGGGCACCCCTCTCTTCTTCTCGGTCAGGTGACTTCTGAGAGGCACCGGGGAGAGCGGGTGGACTCCGTTCATCCCCACCTGAGGGGCATGACGGAGGCGACCTTCGTCTCCTCTCAGGATCTGACGACGTGCGATCTCCTGATTCTGGCT
>JAMOAD010000173.1 GCA_023621955.1 Acidobacteriota bacterium | reverse complement strand
TTTCCCCGGATTCGAAAACGGAGTGTCCGCTGGAGCTTTGGACCTCACTAAAAAAGAGTGTCCCCTATAGTTTCCTGTAATTCCAATGCAGTTTGGAGAAGAGTCCCAGGAGAGATTTCCCCTCCCCTCCAGAGGGGGAGGTCTCAGAGGGCGAAGAAGGGGCAAGCCCACAAGAAAAACGGAGTGTTCTCACCACGAAACACACGAAAACCACGAAAGTTTGTATGGTCTGTTTCTCCTTGTTTGTGCCCTTCGCGTTGTTCGCGGTTCATGCTTCTAACCGGCGTGTCTGCTATAAATCTAACCGCCGAAAGCTTTTATTGTCTGTTTCTCCTCGTTCGCGTTTTTCGCGGTTCATGGAATTTAAAACGGAGTGTCCCTTGTAGGAGGCAAGCCCCTTTCATGGAAGGAGAGGCTGGTGTCGGAGGGATCGTCCGGGCTTCTCCCGCTCCGGGAGAGGCGTTTTGCTCTCTCCCCCTTTCGACTCAGGAAACGCGGGTGTTTCAGAGAGGGCGCTGTTGATCTGGGGCCTTCTCTTCCTTCTCCCCCCACTTGATGGCCAGGGAGAGACCCTCCTCCTGGAAGGTATAATCGGGCTCGAACCGCTCCGCCTCCTCCTGAACCTTCAGGAGGGAGAAGATCGTCGGAAGGGCCTCCCGGATCTGGGAATCCTCCCGAGGCCAGGGGGAGGAGAAACGGAAGAGGGCGATCGGATGGGCCAGAGAGAGCTTCTTCTCCGTCTTTCCCTTTCGGATGGCGTCCACGAGCCTGAGGAGGAAGAGGCTCTTCTTCTCGTCCTCGCCGGTCAAGCAGAAGCCTTCGTTCTCCGGCCAGGGGGCGAGGTGGATGGACCGGTGTTTCTCGTTCTCCTTGAGGGAGAGGGAGTAGATCTCCTCGGTGACGTGGGGCAGGAAGGGGGCGAAGAGTCTCAGCGTTGTCCAAAGGACTTTGTAGAGGACCTCTTGGCTTCCGATCCTCTCCTCTTCCGTCCCTTCCTTGATCTTCCCTTTCACAAGCTCGATGTAGTTGTCGCAGAGGTCCTTCCAGAAGAAGGTCTCCAACGTGGAGAGGGCCAGTCCGTACTCGTACTTCTCCATGTATTGGGTCGTTCCCTCCACGAGCTGGTCGAGCCGGGCGAGGATCCAGAGGTCGATGAGGTTCCTCTTTCCCGTTGTTCCGGGGCGGTAATTCTCCAGGTTCATGAGGGCGAACTTGGAGGCGTTCCAAAGCTTGGTGATCAGCCGTTTCCCGTTCTTGAGCACCTCTTCGGAGAAAAAGGTGTCCATCCCCAACCTGGAACCGGCGGCCCAATAACGGACCGTGTCGGCGGTGTTGTTCTTGATGATCTGGGCGGGGGTGACGCCGGCGTTTCCCTTGGACTTGGAGATTTTCTCCCTGTTCTGGGCCAGGCTGTGGCCTGAGATCATGATGTTCTTCCAAGGGGCCTGCCCGTGGTGGTAGTAGCTCTTCACGATTGTGTAGAAGGCCCAGGTACGGATGATGTCGTGGGCCTGAGGGCGGAGGCTCATGGGGAAGATCTTCTCCAAGCGGTCATCCCCCTCTCCCCACCTACCGTTGATCTGGGGGGTCACCGAAGAGGTCGCCCAGGTGTCCATGACATCCGCCTCGGGGAGGAACTCCCGACCGCCGCAATGGGGGCAGGGGTCCTTGGGAAGGGTCTGCAGGGGATCGACGGGAAGCTCCTCCTCCTTGGCCAGAACAACCTGGCCGCAGGATTTGCAGTACCAGAGGGGGAAGGGGACGCCGTACTTCCTCTGACGGGAGATACACCAGTCCCACTTGAGATCCTTGACCCAGTTGACGTACCTCTCTTTCATGAAATCCGGGAACCAGTGGATCTTGTCGCCCTGGGCGATGAGCTCCTCTTTCTTGTCCAGAATCTTGATAAACCACTGATCCTTGACGAGGAACTCAATCTCCTTACCGCACCGTTCATGAACGTTGACGGAATGGACGATCTCCTTGCGACCCCTCAAGAGGCCGGCGGCCTCCAGGTCATCCTTGATCTTCGTCCGGGCCTCGCTCACCTTCAGCCCCTGGTAGGGGCCCGCCAGTTCGTTGAGCCGTCCGGCGCCGTCGATCACCTGGCGCAGGGGAAGGGAGTGGGTGTTGAACCACTCGATGTCGGTGGTGTCGCCGAAGGTGCAGCACATCACCGCACCGGTGCCCTTCTCGGGATCGACCTTTCCGTCGGTCAGGAGGGGAACCTCCCTGTCGAAGAGGGGCGAGCGAACGCTGTGTCCGTGGAGCTCCTTGTAACGGGGGTCGTCGGGGTGGACGAAGACCGCTACCAGGGCGGGGAGAAGCTCGGGGCGGGTCGTGGCGATGATCAACTCCCTTCCGTCATCGAGATGGAAGAGCAGGTCCACGAATTGGGAGGGGATCTCCTTGTCCTCGCTCTCCGCCTGGGCCACGGTGGTCCGGCAGAAGGGGCAGTAGAGCGCGGGCATGGCCTTCTTCTGGACCAAACCCTTCTTGTACAGGTCCAGGAAGGAGCGCTGAGAGATCCGCCGGGAGGAGGGCTCGATGGTGGAGTAGAGCTGATCCCAATCCACGGAGAAGCCGAGGCTCTGCCAGAGCTCCTTGAATTGGGCCTCAATGTTCTTGGAAATCTCCAGACACTGGGAGATGAACTCCTCCCTGGGGAGGGAGGCGGCGGAGACTCCGAGCTGTTTCTCGACGAAGCGCTCCGTGGGAAGGCCGTTGTCGTCGAAGCCGAAGGGGTAGAAGATGTTGAACCCCTTCATGCGGAAGTAGCGGATCATGATCTCCGCTTGGGTGTAGGAGAAGACATGGCCGATGTGGATCTGTCCGGAAACCGTCGGCGGGGGGGTGTCGATGGAATAGACAGGCTTTGACGAGTCCGGGTCGAACCTGTAGATTCCCTCCTCTTCCCACCTCTTCTGCCAGAGGCTTTCGGTCTCCAACCCGCCGTAATATTTAGGAAACTCTTCCATGATCTCTCCTCTCTCCTGACCCTGGAGGGCCGGAGAATTAAAGCCTAATTTTACACGGAAAGGGGCGATAATTCAAGGTTTCTGGCAGGGGTCCAGAGGGAATGCCGTGGCGGCGAAGAGTCCCGGGGGACTCCTGATCGTTGAAAAAGCAGAGAAAAACCATGACAAGGGAGGGGGATCCTCTGCTAAACTCTCTCTTAAAACATCTCTGAGTGGATGTACGAACCCGGAAGGGGACGATCTCGAAGGCGAAAAGGGCCTTAGTGGGATTGTGAGACACTCCTTTCCGGAACGAGCAGCCACAGCCAGAGCGAAGGGAGAGACTCTATGACAAAAAGACGGGCCCTTTTCAAGGTATGCGTTTATCTTCTTCCTTTCTTTGCTCTTCTTGGGGCACAAGAGCGGCAAATCCGTATTTACGGCAGAGTGACAGACTTCTCAGGCAATCCCATCGAAGGGGCCGAAGTGGCGGTGAAAACAAGGACGTTTCAAGATGCAGGGAAGACCCTTTCCGGCAAGGGAGGGTATTATTCCATCCTTCTCCCCCAAGGGGGAACCTATATGAGCCTCTTTGCCTGCAAAGATTATGCTACAAAGAAGCTAGAGTATTGGGCGTGGAATCTCCCTGCCCAGAGCGATAGAGAGATTAACCCTCGTTTCGACCGTCTCGAGGTTTATGCTCTGAACGCATGGGTTCCGCAGGGAGCCTACCCATCTTTGCAGATCTACTTTCGTCCCATGAGCCTTGAAAAGGCAAAGGCCGCAATCCAAGCCTCAGGAGGGAAAGAGCTGTCAAAGATTCCCAACCTTGACCTTTGTCCGGAAGTGAAACCGGAAGGGTTGCAAATAAAGGTTAACGGGCAAGAAGCGGCTCTCATGGCCCTTTCCCCCGTAGTGGAGGCGGTGGGGAACGGGAAGCTCGTGAAGGCGTTCCTGCTTCAAGTGGAGCTTCCCAAGGGCGTAGACCCCTGGAAAGAGACAGAGGTTACCGTTACCCTCTACGACAAGACCACAGGGGAAAAGGGAGAGGCGACCCTCTTCTTGCCGAACCGTTCACTCCTTTAAAGATCCGTCGTGAGAAGCTCTATCTCCTCCTGATAGTCGGGGAAGAGTCTCTTCAACTCTTCTCGCTTCCCCAGATCGAACCCTTTAGGTGAGAAGCCCGGGGAGACGGTGGTGGTCAAGAGGGCGTACTCCCCTCCCGGAACCAGGGAGAACCCCTGCCATGTCTGCCGGGGAACGATAACATGGAAGAGGGTCTTGGTGGAGAGACCCTTACCCAAGTGGAGGATCTCCCCTCTCCCAGAAGGTGTCAGCAAGAGCATCTTCACAGGGTCTCCCAGGAGGAAGGTGTAGACCTCATCGCTGTCTAACCTGTGGAGCCGTGAGAGGGTGTTGGGGGTCAGGAGGTAGAGAATCGTTGTTGACAGGTTTCGGCCGCTCAGGAGCGTATCGGCGGAACGATAGGTCTCCCTGTAGTATCCCCCCTCAGGAAAGAGCGGCTCCAGTTCAAGGTTGACAATAATCTCCGAGACTTTGGAATTTTCCCTGAACACCATGGTTCGATTCTACAACGAATCGGGAGAGAAGCACAGATTCTTGAAATATTCGCTGTTTTCGCCCATAATACGGGAATGGTCTCGGAACGGATTCCCGATAAACTCTTCTTCAAAGAGGCGGAGGTCGTCAAGCTGATCAAGGTCTCTTCGAGGGTCCTTCAGCTCTGGGCCTCCAGGATCCCCGACCTCTCCGTACAGACCGACGCCAAAGGTGGCTCCCTCTACAAGAAGGAGGAGGTTCTCCTCTTCCAGCGGGTGAAAGCGGCGATTCAAGGGGAGGGGAAGAGTCTTGAGGAGGCTTTGAAATCGGCTCTCTCCGGAGATCCCCTGCCTCCGGCGGAAGAGCCCGAAAGCGAACCGGAGAGGAGAGAAGAAGAGAGAGAGGCGCGAGCCGGTTCCCCTTCCCCGGCCCCTGTGCAGAGAGGAGGGGAGCTGATCGGAGAGGTCCGTGAGGAGCTTGAAAAGCTCTTGACCTACCTCAGAAAATAGGGTATAAAAGAACCTCAATTGATCGGGACGTAGCGCAGCCTGGTAGCGCACACGCTTGGGGTGCGTGGAGTCGGTGGTTCAAATCCACTCGTCCCGATTTTTCTTCTCTCCGGAGGTTCCCTTGCCCCTCATTCTTCTTACCAACGACGATTCAATCTTCTCTCCGGGGCTGAAAGCTTTGGAAGAGGCCCTCTCCGGGCTGGGAGACCTCTATGTAGTCGCTCCGGATACCGAAAAGAGCGCCGTCTCCTTCACCTTGACGATTCAGCAGCCTCTCCGGGTCAACCGCCTCGACCAACGGCACTTTGCCGTCTCCGGAACCCCTACCGACTGCGCCTACCTGGGAATCAAGACCCTTCTTCCCAAGCGCCCGGACTTCGTCGTCTCCGGGATCAACCTCGGAGCCAACCTCGGTGAGGACACGATCTATTCGGGAACCGTGGCAGGGGCCTTCCAATCTTCGCTCCTGGGGGTTCCCGCCCTCGCGGTCTCGGCCATCGAGAACCGAGAGGGGGAGTACGATTTTACCGCGGCTTCGAGGATCGTTCGAAAGCTGATCCCCTTCCTCCTGGACCACCCCCTCGAGGAGGGGAAGATCCTCTCCGTCAACGTCCCCTTCCGTCCTAAAGGGGTCCTCTTCTCGAAACTCGGCCACAAGCGGTACGATTCTGAGATCGTCGAGAAGGTTGATCCCCGAGGGAAACCCTACTACTGGATCGGTCCCGGCCATATCCGGACCTTCGGAGAGGAGGAGAGCGATGTGAAGACCGTGGAAAAGGGGTACGCCTCGGTGGCCCCCCTCTCCTTGGACTTCTGCGACGAACGTCTCTACGGGGACCTGAAAAAGGGAGAGGAGAACCTACTGGCCACCCTCTTCTGAGAGAGCTCCGTGGAGAACATCGAGATCCGTAAGGCCCGACAGCACAACCTGAAGGGGGTTGACCTCGATATCCCCAGGGGACTCCTCACGGTGATAACCGGTGTCTCCGGCTCCGGGAAGAGTTCCCTCGCCTTCGATACCCTCTATGCCGAGGGGCAACGTCGCTACCTTGCCACCCTCTCCCTCTACGCCCGGCAGTTTATCCACCAGATGGAGAGGGCAGAGGTTGAGACCATCAAGGGCCTCTCCCCCACCCTTTCGGTGGAGCAGAAGACCATCGCCGCCAACCCCCGCTCCACGGTAGGTTCGGTTTCCGAGGTCTACGACTACCTCCGGCTCCTCTTCAGCCGGGTCGGCGAAGTGACCTGCCCTGAGTGCGGCGGAACCATTCATAGGATGGGAGAGGGAGAGCTCATGGAAGAGCTCATCAAAGGCTTCTCAGGGGAGAAGATCCGCCTCCTCGCCCCCCTGGCGGTTGAGGAGAAGGGGGAGTTCAAGAACGTGTTTCAGGAGCTTCTGAAGAAGGGGTTCCTACGGGTCAAGATCGACGGCGAGTGGAGGGAGATCGAGGGAGAGGAGCGCCTCGAAAAGAGGAAGAGCCACACTCTGTCGGTTCTCGTCGACTCACTGGTCGTCGATGCGACCAAACGGGAGCGTTTGGCCGCCTCCCTAGCCCGGGCCGCAGAGCTGACCCCACGGGGGGTAATTCTCGAAAAGGATGGGCGGGAAACCTTCTTTTCGACTCGCTACTATTGTCCCCGGTGCTCTCTCTCCCTGCAGGAACCCGAACCACGGCTCTTCTCCTACAACTCCCCCTTCGGGCAGTGTCCCCAGTGCTTTGGCTTGGGACGGGTCTTCCTCTCCGCGTACGACGAGATCGGGAAGCTCTGTCCGAAGTGCCATGGCCTGAGACTCAACGCCCACGCCCTCTCGGTGACCCTGGAGGGAGACTCCATCGCCGCTTGGGCGACCCTTCCCCTGACACGGCTCCACCGGAGGCTGGAGGAGCTCAAGCTTGTGGGGAAGCGGGGGACCATCGTCGAAGCGATCCTCCCGGAGCTTCTCCCCAGGCTGAGGCTCATGGAGGATCTCTCCTTGGGGTATCTGACCCTCTTCAGGCCTGTGGAGACCCTCTCCGGAGGTGAGGCCCAGAGGATCCGTCTGGCTTCACAGTTGGGGGCGAAGCTCAGAGGTATCGTCTACGTCCTGGACGAGCCGAGCATAGGCCTTCATCCCATGGACCACCGGAAGGTGATCGGCGTCTTGAGAGAGCTTCAGAGGCAGGGGAACACGGTGGTGGTGGTGGAGCACGACGAGGCCACGATACGGGAGGCCGATTACGTCGTCGATCTCGGACCCGGCGGAGGTGAGAGGGGGGGGAGAGTCGTCTTCGCCGGTAGCAAACGGGAGTTTCTAGAGGCGGAGACCCTGACGGCCAAGTACATGAGGGGCGAGGAGAGGGCCTTCTTGGACGGGAAGAGGAAGAGGCCGGAAGGGTGGCTCAAGATGAGGGGGGCGCGCAGGCACAACCTCGCCTCTCTGGATGTTCCTATCCCCTTGGGGGTCCTTCTCTGTATCACCGGCGTCTCCGGCTCCGGGAAGAGCACCTTGGCCCTGGAGTTGCTTCAGGAAGGGCTCAGAAGGTCTCTCGCCACTCCGGACAAACCCTTGAACATGGAGGGGCTCGACTCCCTAGAGGGCACCGAGGCCCTCTCCAGGGTTCTGGTGGTCGATCAGAAACCCATAGGGAGGAACATCCGTTCCACGCCGGCAACCTACGCCAAGATCTTCGACGAGATCCGGGATCTCTTCTCCCTCCTCCCCGAGGCCAGGAGCCGAGGCTTCGATTCGGCGGTCTTCTCCTACAATACCTCCCAAGGGAAGTGCTCCCTCTGCGAAGGAAAGGGGATCGTCAAGGTCGAACTGGGCCTTCTTCCCCCGGTCTATCTGAAGTGTGAGGAGTGCGGAGGGAAGAGGTACGACGAAGAGGTTCTCCAGGTTCTCTACAAGGGAAAGAGCATTGCCGACATCCTGGACATGACCGTAGAGGAGGCTTTGGAGCACTTCAAGGCCAACCCGAGGCTCGAAAGCCGCCTCCGTTTCCTCCAGGAGATCGGACTCGACTACCTCCGGTTGGGGCAGCCGACACCCCACCTCTCCGGAGGGGAGGCTCAGAGGATCAAGCTGGCCAGGGAGTTGGGGAAGGGGGGAAGGGAACGCACCCTCTACCTTCTCGACGAACCTACCGTGGGGCTCCACTTCCACGATGTCCGCAAGCTCCTCCTCTCGCTTCGCAAGTTCACGGACCGGGGCGACACGGTTCTGCTGATCGAGCACAACCCCGACGTGATCTTCTCTTCCGATTACGTGATCGACCTGGGCCCGGGAGGAGGAGACCAAGGGGGGAAGATCGTCGCCTGCGGAACCCCCGAGGAGGTCGCGGAAGTCGAGGAATCCCTCACGGGAAAGGTCTTGAGAGAGGTGTTTCATGGGGTACGGTAGTTTTCCTGGAAACGAAAAGGTGAAAGAGCTTCTCAAGAAGATGACGCTCTCCCAGACCCTTCCCCAGGCCCTACTGCTCAAGGGGGAGCGACTCACTTTCAAGGAGGAGATCGCCCAGGAGCTGGCCAGGGCGCTTCTCTGCAGTCAAGGGGCCGAAGAGGCCTGCGGTGTCTGCCCCCTCTGCCGTCTCTTCGGCCGAGACGAAGAGGGGAGGCCCTTGACGCCTCCGGACATGCTGATCCTCGACCCACCCGGCGATCTGATCAAAATCGACGAGGTTCGAGAGGCCATACGCTTCATCGGGGCGCACCCCATGGTGGCTCCCAAGAAGGTTGTGGTGATCTCCGACATGGACAGGATGAACCAGGAGGCCCAGAACGCTTTCCTGAAGGTTCTGGAAGAGCCCCACCCCTATGTGAACTACATCATGACCACCGGAAGGATCGACACCCTTCTGCCGACGATTCTCTCCCGAAGCCAGGTTTTCTCCCTCCAGGAGCCGAAGGAGAGGGACCTTCTGGACTACTTCGGCCTTCCCGGGAGGGAGGAGTTGGTCCTTCTGAGGGAGAGAGGTCTTCGCTGGTCGGAGATCCCCGAAGGGGAGAAGATCCTCTTCTCGCGGATGCGGGAGTGCATGGACCCTCTGTTTGCCGGGGGTAGAGGCTCGGCGGTGGCGGCGGTGAAGCTGAAGGAGCTCTGGGAAGAGGCGGGGAGGGAGGAGAGCAAGAGGGTCCTGCGCCTCCTTCTCTCCCTGGCCATGGAGAGGGGGCGCTCTCTCCTCGCCGAGGTGGTGAAGGAGAGGGGGAAGGAGCCCTGGCAGAGAGAGGTCAGGGAGCTTCTTCTGAAGACGGAGGCGATCTACCGGGAGAGCTTCTCCAATGCATCTGCAGAGGTCCTTCTGGCCGCGTTCCTTTCCTCCTTTCTCTGAGTGAGGTTTTCTTTCCCTCCCCCCTAGGGTATAATCAATCTGGGTCGGAGGATCCCAAACCTGAAGATGCCCATCCTGAAGATTAAGATAGACGGTTGTTGTAAGACGCTCCACTTCACCTTTGCGGAAGCGGTCCCGCCCGGGGAGTTCGTCTTGATCCCTTCGGAAGGGGGAGGGCTTCTGGCGGAGGTTCTTCCCGAGAGCCCTTCGGTTCTGGAGCACCTGCAAGACAAGATCCTTCCTGGGATTCTCAAGAGGGCCACCGTGGAAGAGGTCGACCACTTCCGAAAGAAGGCCGAACGGGAGAAAGAAGCCTACCACTTCTGCAAGGAGAGGATCCGAATCCGAGAGATTCCCCTCAAGCTCCTGAAGGTGATCTTCTTCGCGGACGAGAAGAAGTCGATCTTCTACTTCACCGCGGAGGGTCGGGTGGACTTTCGGGACATCGTCAAAGACCTTGCCCGCCGGTACAGGATGCGCATCGAGATGAAGCAGATCGGTGTTCGGGACGAGACGAAGGTCCTGGGGGGCTTCGGAATCTGCGGCAACCCCCTCTGCTGTTTCTCCTTCCTGAAGAGGTTCGAACCGGTGACCCTTCAGAGGGCGAAGGATCAAAACATCAACATCAACCCCACAAAGATCTCCGGGGTCTGCGGGCGGCTGGTCTGTTGCCTCAACTACGAGGAGGGGAGCAGCGGCCGACTCTATGTCGATCAGGATGAAGAGGATCTCATCCAGTACGACGAAGAGCTGATCGAGAGCGATGGAGCTCCTCCAGGGGTCATCTCGGATAAATGATGGCCTTGATGGGAGGGAGTGATTCCAATATAATGTTTTCTAGAAAAGAGGTGCGCCTGTGATAATAACCATAGCCAACCAAAAGGGCGGGGTGGGAAAGACCACCACGGCCATCAACCTCTCCGCAGGACTGAGCTTTCGGGGCAAGAGGGTTCTCCTGGTGGACTTGGACCCCCAGGCCAACAGCACCATGTCCTTCGTGGACCCCCACGACCTCGGGGTCTCGATCTTCGATGTTCTTACCGATCAGGCCTCTTTTCAAGAGGCTCTCATACAGACCAAGATTCCCAACCTGACCCTCTGCCCGGCCCAGATCTCCCTGGCGAAGCTGGAGAGGGAGCTCCTTGGGGACATCGACAGCCACTTCAAGCTGAAGGACAAGCTCTCGGACCTTGCCGGAGAGTATGACTACATCTTCATCGACACCCCCCCCACCCTGGGGATCATTACCCTCAACGCCCTGGTGGCCTCCACCCACATCTTGATTCCCATCCAATCTTCCTATTTCGCCCTGGAAGGGACCGACGATCTTCTGGAAACCATCGACAAGGTGCGCTTCCGGAGCAACCCGGACCTGAAACTTCTGGGGGTTGTGATCACCCTTCACGACAAGAGAACCTCCTTGGGAAGGGACATCGTCGATCAGATCGGGCGGGTCTTCAACAACAAGGTCTTCGAGACGAAGATCTCCAAGAACGTCCGCCTCGAGGAGAGCCCCGCCTACAAAGAGTCGATCTATACTTTCGCCCCCGAATCGAAGGGTGCCGAGGAGTACTCACAACTGACCGAGGAGATCATGGCCTGTGAGTAAGAAAAGAGGTCTCCCCGAAACGGTTCGTATGCGCCACGACAACCACTTCGTGGACGAAATCGCGTCGGAGGTCTCCTCCTCCTACCTCTTCCGCACGGTCTCCCTGGAGAGGATCGACCTCAACCCCTACCAGCCCCGCAAGGAGTTCGGCGATCTGGAAGAGCTGATCGCCTCGGTTAAGGAGAAGGGTGTCCTTGAGCCCGTGATCCTCCGACCTCGGGAGGGGCGATTCGAGGTCGTGGCCGGAGAACGCCGGGTACGCGCCGCCCGGGAGGCCGACCTGAAAGAGGTTCCCGCGGTCGTCATGGAGCTTGAAGACGACGAGGCTCTGGAGCTGGCCCTGGTCGAAAACCTTCAGAGGAAGGAGTTGACCCCCTTCGAAGAGGCCTTTTCCCTGAAGACCCTCAACGACAGCTACGGTTTCTCCCACGAGGAGATCGCCAAGAGGCTCGGTAAGAGCAGGTCGTCGGTTACAGAGACCATCAAGATCGCCTCCCTCCCTCCCCAGGTAGCCCTCCTATGTCAGGAGCAGGGGATCGGGTCGAAGAGCTTCCTCTTGGAACTCGCCCGTCTTCCCGGAGAAAAAGAGATGGTCGAGGCCCTCCAGGCAAGGCTAGACCCCGGACAAGGGGCGACCAGGGATGACCTGAGGGAGAAGAGGAAAGAGGTGACGGAGAAGCCGAAGAGGTATGTCTTTCGCTTTTCCGCTCCGGACCGGCGTTTCAAACTGCAACTTCAGTTCAAGGAAGAGAAAGCCTCTAGGGAAGAGGTGATCGCGATTCTCGAAGACCTTCTTCTCTCCCTTCGGGAAGGAAGGGAGACGGGCCTTTAGGCCCCTCTCCCCTCTTCGAAGAGAAAACTCTTAGAGCTTACGGAAGACCAACGCTGCGTTGGTTCCCCCGAATCCAAAGGAGTTGCTCATCACGACCCTCAGTTCCTTGGGCTTGGCCTTCAAGGGGGTATAGTCGAGGTCGCATTCGGGATCGGGGTTTTCCAGGTTGATCGTTGGGGGAACGATGGAATCACGCATGGCCAGAAGGGAGAAGGCGGATTCCAGAGACCCCGCCGCGCCCAAGAGATGGCCTGTCATCGACTTTGTAGAGGAGATGGAAACCTTGTAAGCGTGTTCCTTGAAGAGTTTCTTTATGGCGAGAGTCTCAATTTTGTCGTTCAGGGGTGTCGAAGTGCCGTGGGCGTTGATGTAATCGACCTCTTCGGGAGCGATTCCCGCCTCCCTGATGGCCTCGCCCATGGCCCTGACGGCTCCTCGTCCTTCGGGATCCGGGGCGGTCTGGTGGTAAGCGTCTCCGCTCATACCGTAACCTATGAGTTCCCCATAGATCTTCGCGTTTCGGCGTACCGCGTGTTCCAGCTCTTCCAGAACCAGGACGGCGGCGCCTTCGGCGATGACAAACCCGTCCCTGGTCTTGTCGAAGGGGCAGGAGGCCTTCTCGGCGGGGTTGTTCCGTCGGGAGAGGGTCCTCATGATATCGAAACCCGCCACACCCAGTGCGGTGATGGGGGCTTCGGTTCCTCCGGAGAGCATGATGTTGGCGTAACCGGCTTCGATGAGACGGTAGGCCTCACCGAGAGAGTGGGTGGAAGTCGCGCAGGCGGTGACAGTGGAGAGGTTCGGCCCCCGGGCCTTGAAGTGTTGAGAGACGATACCCGAGGCCATGTTGATGATGGTACCCGGAATAAAGGTTGGAGTGATCCTGCGCAAGCCTTCGGTTCGGAGGGTATCCTGGTTCTGAGCGATGGTGTCAAGGCCGCCGATTCCGGAACCGATGGAGACTCCGGTACTCTCCTCTTCGGAGGGGTCCAACTCCTTCAAGCCTGCATCCTGCCAGGCCAGCTTGGACGCGGCGATGGCGAAGTGAAGAAAACGATCGTTTCTCCTGGTCTCACGATGGTCCATAAAGAGGGAGGGATCGAACGCCTTCACTTCGCCAGAGATCTGAGAACCGTAAGAGGAGCTGTCGAAACGGGTGGTAGGACCGATCCCGCTCTCTCCCCTTTTAATACGCTCCCAGCTCTCCTCGGTCCCGACTCCCATGGGGGAGACGAGACCGATACCTGTCACCACCACCCTTCTAAGGGAGATGGTTTTTTTAATGAAGTTCATGCCTAGGGAAATCAGGCCTTTTTCTCGGCGACGTAGTTGACCAGTTCACCGACGGTCGTCAGTTTATCGAGGTCCTCGTCGGGGATGCGGATGTCAAACATGTTCTCGACGTCCTGAACGAGAGTGGAAACGTCCAGAGAGTCGAACCCGAGATCTTCGAGGAAAGAGGCTTCGTCTTTGATCTGATCTTCTGACACCTTGAATTCGTCAACAATAAACTTCTTCACTTTTTCGAAAACTTCGGCTTTAGTCATAAATTCATCCTCCTTGATGGATTGTCGGCCTACATATAGAGGCCGCCGGAAACATTAATGACATCTCCTGTAACATAGGATGCCTCAGGAGAGAGCAAAAAGGAGACGACTCCGGCGATATCCTCGGGTGTCCCGAATCGCCGAAGGGGGATCCCGGAAAGGTACTCCTTCTTCCTCTCTTCCGAGAGAACGTCTGTCATAGCTGTTTCGATGAAACCCGGTGCGACCAGGTTGGCGGTGATTCCCTTGGAACCGTACTCCCGGGCCAAGGATTTTGTGAGGCCTACGAGACCGGCCTTAGAGGCGGAGTAGTTTATCTGCCCTACCCCTCCCATGAGACCAACGATGGATCCGATGTTCACGATCCGTCCCCTTCTCTGCCGAACCATGACGGGAAGGGCGTGACGAACGAAGTTGAAGGCCCCCTGAAGGTTGACGGAGAGGACCGAGCTCCACTCCTCTTCGGACATGCGGATCAGAAGGTTGTCTTTGGTGATCCCGGCGTTGTTGATCAAAGCGTCGAGACGGCCGAACCTCTTCATGGATTCGGAGACACACCTCTCGGCTTCCGAAAAGAGGGAGACGTCGGCGGCTAAGAGCAGGTGATCTTCCGGTCTCGAGAGGGACTCCAGAAGGGCGGAGGCCTTGTCTATGGAACGGGAGATCAGCGTCAGGTTCCAACCTTCTTCGGCGAGCCGAAGGGCGATAGCCTCCCCAATACCTCGGGAGGCCCCGGTGAGAACGGCTACAGGCCTGTCAGACATCGAGGTTCAGTTCTCCCATGCGTTCTTGAATCTTCAAGTGGATAGACTTCTCGACCATCCCCTTGGTGGCCAGGATGCCGTTCTTGATGGCCTTGGCTTTGGAGCGGCCATGGCCTATGACGGCGATTCCCTTGACGCCTAAAAGGATCGCCCCGCCGTACTCGGAGTAATCGAGCCGTTTCTTCAGCTTCTTAACGCTCCTGCTGAGCACGAGGGCGGCCAGCTTTGTCAGAAGGTTCTTCATGAAGGCGTTTCGAAAGTAGAGGAGAAGGTTTTCCGCGACCCCTTCGGCGACTTTCAACGTCACGTTTCCGGTGAAGCCGTCGGAGACGAGGATGTCCGCCGAGCCGTAGATGATTCTGTTCCCTTCGATGTTCCCTACGAAGTTGGGTACTTTCTGAGAAAAGAGGCGGAAAGACTCCTTGGTCAGGCGGTTCCCCTTGCTGTCCTCCTCTCCGATGGAGATGAGGCCGACGGTGGGGTTCTTCTTCTCGACGAACTCTTCCATGAAGACCGTTCCCATGTGGGCGAACTGAAGAAGGTTCGTGGGGCGGCAATCGGAGTTGGCGCCTGCATCGACGATGAGGGAGAAGCCTTTGTCGGTGGGCAGTAGGACCGCCAGGGCAGGGCGTTCGACGCCCTCCAAGGGCTCGAGGATCAGCCGAGCGTTGACCATGACGGCGCCGGTGTTTCCCGCCGAGAAGAACCCATCGGTTATCCCCTCCTTGACGAGCTGGAGCCCCACCTTTATGGTGGATTTCTGCTTCCCTCTCCAGTAGTTGAAGAGGGAGTCTTTCATGGTAACGAATTCGGGCGCATCGACGATCTCAACCCTGTCGAGGTTCCTTACCCCGACCTTTTCGATCCCTTTCTGGACCAATTTCTCTGGACCAACAAGGAAAAGTTTTAAGGAAGAGGACTCTTCGAGGGCTTCCTTGACTCCCTTTATAACCTCGTCGGGGGCGTGGTCCCCCCCCATAATGTCTAAGGCGATGCCTTTCATAGAGTTTGGGTTATTTCTCCTGGGATCCGTCGATGACCTGTTGGCCTTTGTAGTGTCCGCACTCTCCACAGGCTCTGTGGGGTTTGACTGGGGCGCTGCATTTGGGGCAAAGGGTCAGGCTTGTTACCGTGAGAGCGTGGTGAGAGGCTCTCTTGTGCTTGTGAGTCTTGGAAGTTCGTCTTTTGGGTACGGCCATTTTATTTACCTCTCAAGGTGTCGGTGATTTTTTGGATTCTGGGATCCTTGCGCTTGACTTCGCAACCGCAGGGTCCTTCGTTCAAGTCTTTGCCGCAGATCGGGCAGATCCCCTTGCAAAGCTCTCCGCAGAGAGGTTTGAAGGGAAGGGAAAGGTTGATCTGGTCGAGAATCACGTTGTCCAGATCGATGAGACCGTTTTCGTAGAAGAGGGTGTTGACATCCTCTTCTTGAATCTCCTTGGCCTCTTCGGAGTTTTCCTCGTCCCAATCTCCGTCTTCCTCGAAGAAGACCAGATCGAACCTGGAGTCTACAGGTTCATGGTAGGGGGCGAGGCAACGGGAGCAAAGGAGCTCCAAGGTTGTATGGACTTCACCACGGACGACGACCTTGTCTCCTTCGCGGTAGATCTGAATATGGCAGGAGACGGGGTTGACAAAGGATCCCTCCTCAACCAATTCGTTGGGGTTGAGGTCGAAGATCTCGTTGATCGTCAAACCCTTCTGAGGAATATCGTCGACAAAGATTTTCATAGATTCACTCCGAAATATGATAACAGGTATTATACATCGAGCGCTGTCTTTGTCAAGAAGAGGGGCAAGCTCCCCTTCTGAAAAGGATCTTCCGGAGATCAGACCGAATTCCAGGAGACCGGAAGGGAGAGGCGACGGAAGAGGGAGAGCGCGGCAGGGTCTGAGAGAGCGGCGAGGGAGTCGATAATCCTGGTTTCAAAGCGCTCTTCCGGGGGAAAGGGGTCAACGTAGGGCTCCGGGTTCTTGAGGAAGAGATGGAAAAGCTCCTCCAAAATCCGCTCCTCTTTGGCGGTCTCTTCCTGAATCAGGGGGTTCTCCCTGAGAGCTCTCTCCACGCCGTCCCTGAGAATGAAGACCTCGTCGGCCAGGGAGGGTTCGAGGGAGAGATAGGAGTATTCGTTCTTTCGAGTCTCCTGGATCAAAGAGATGAGGAATCGTCTCCGGCGGGTCTCCGGGTCGGCTCCGAGCGCGGCCAGGGATTCGACGGGAAGGTCTTCGCTCTTGAGGAGCCCCGAGCGGAAAAGCTCCTCCAACTCCTCACCGAGCGGGGAGAAGACCTCCACCCAGAGAACCGCTTGGCATTCGAGGGTGGAGGGTTTGTGCCGGGGGGTGAAGGGGAAGGGCCCCCTCTTGGGGATGACCCGGATTCCGTCCCTCACCTCTTTGGTCAGGTTAAGCCCAAGGCCCTGGTTTTCCAGCTTCTCCACGACCCGAAGGCTCTGCTCTTGAAGGGGGAACCCCTCGGAGTGGAGCCGGGAGAGTGCCGATTCGCCCGCGGAACCGAAGGGGGGGTGGCCGAGGGGTCGGGAGAAGAGGATCGCCTCAGCCAGAGAGTCGTTGAGCCTGAGGGAACCGCAGAGGGTCCTGAGGAGGTCCCAGCACTCCCAGACCGAAGAGAGTCGGCTGTGACACCTCTCCGAGGGGGAGAGAAGGGGGAGGCGACCCTTGAGTTTGAGCCTTCGGAAGGCACGGCTCAGAAGGATACGACTGCGGTCGATCTGGAAGGGGTTCTTCAGGGAATCCGGTTCCTCCGGTAGTTCACGACCGGCGGAGAGGGAGGAACGGAAAGCCCTGGGGTGGAGGAGGAGCAGCTCCCTCTCCTCCCCTTCCTGCCGGAGGCTCTTCTCCACAGAGGCCTCAGGAGAGGTGGGAAGAGACATTCTTGGCGACGGCTTCGGAGAGGGTCCGGGCCTCGAGAATCAGCTTGTCGGCCTTGGCGCGGATCTCTTTCCGGAAAGGTTCGTCGTTGATCGAAGAGAGGTTGATGAGAACGTTCAGATAAGCGCCTTCGGCGGCGCCTCTGGCCATCCATCCTCCCACTCCGGCGTCGGAGATGGAGTTCTTGTTGCCGATCAGGGAGATCCTTTCCAAGAGGGAGAGGGAGTGCACGGCGGTTTCCATGATCCTGTAGGGGACGCAGGCGGCATTCTGGGCGGCCTCTTCCAGGGCCTTCGTCCGAAGAGCCTTCTCCTCTTCCGTTCCCTTGGGGAGACGCCCGGCCTCCATGAAGAGGTTGAAGGCCTTCGTGTCCTCGTCGATCAGGCGGAGGGCCTCATCTTTCAACTCCTGGGCCCTGTCGCCCAGGGGGGGGTACTCCTGGTCCCACTGCTCGTAACCCTTCTTGTGGTGTGTCAACGCGGCCACCATGGCGGCCAAACCGGAGGCGAGGGCGGAGGCGAGGGCGGAGACGCTGCCCCCTCCGGGCGCAGGGGAGACCGCGGAGACTTCGTCGACGAACCCGGTCACCCTGAGAGAGGTGAGCCGTTTCTTCTCCTCTTCCTGATCGATCAAATACTCCACGACCCGCTCCTTGGGGTCGAAGGGGGAGACCGAGGCGAGGTTGAGGCTCTTGACGGCGATCTCGATAAGGACCTTCTCGGGGACTCCGGTCGTCCGTTTCTGTTTGCTCAGGTAGAAACGGCCCGTGTCGAGAAGGGCGTCCCGGGGGATCAGGCCTACGACTTCGCTTCCCGTGACCAACAGCCCCAGCTTGTCCGCCTCTTCCCTGACCGTTTCGAAGACTTTCCAGAGGGGAGTCTTCTTGTAGTCGAGAAGGTTGATGGAAATCTGGGCGATTCCGTACTCGTCGATATACCATCCGATGGCGCGAACGTTAGAGAGGATTCCCGGCTCCCGAAGCGCGGTGCCGTTGCCGTCCCGGAGGGTGTTCCCCTCCTTGTCCTTCTTGATTCGACCGTTCTCTCTGATGGTGAGGGCGATCTCGTTGGCGAGCTTTTTATCCTTTGTGTTCAGGTTCACGTTGTAGGCGATCAGGAACTCCCGGGCTCCGATCACGGTGGCGCCGGTACGGGCCACGTTCTCGTCGTAGGTCCTGGGTCCGAAGTCAGGCGGAAGGGAGCCCAGCTTCTGGGGGAGGGATTCGTACTCCCCTTCCCGCAGGTGGGAAAGACTCCTTCTCTCTTCGCAGGGTGCTGCCGCCTCGTAGAGGTAGACTGGGATCGAAAGTTCCTCCCCTACCCGTTTTCCCAGGCTCTTGGCCAGCTCGGCGCACTCCTCCATGGAGACGTTCTGAACGGGGACGAAGGGAACCACGTCCGAGGCTCCCATCCGAGGGTGGGCGCCGTGCTGCAGGCGCATGTCGATCGTTTCGGCCGCTTTCTTGATGGCTTGAAAGGCGGCTTCCGAGACGTCCTGGGGCTCGCCGACGAAGGTGAAGACGGTTCGGTTGGTGGCGAAGCCGGGGTCGACATTGAGCAGGGAAACCCCAGAGACGGAGAGAACCGCCCTCTTTATCTCCTCAAGAACCTGAGGGTTTCGGCCTTCGGAAAAGTTCGGGACACACTCGACAATTTTTTTCATGGTTCACCTCGATAGGAGTAGCAGAAGAGTAATATACCTTACCGATCTGAGGTTGGCAAGGGAGGAAGGCCCCACTCTCCCAAGGACATCAGTGCGGAGGAGTTGGAGGCGACAAGCTCGGGAACCGGGGTGCTGAGCCCCTTTCTCCGGTAGAGAACCTGCTGGGGCGTAGGGAGGAAAACCAGGGGCTTCGCGGCCATCACCAGTGAGGAGAGACGGAGGTAGATCTCCCGGCGGCGGGAGGGATCGGTCTCCTCCCTCCCCCGTTCGATCAGGCGATCCACCTCCGGGAGGGAGAGGCCTGAGTAGTTCATTCCCCCCTCACTTCCCCAGAGGTCCCCTTGGTGGGGGTCCGCGTCGAAAACAAAGGCCCCCAGGGCAAGCTGGAAGGCACCCCTCTTGAGACGGTCCAGGTAGGCAGGGTACTCGATCGGCAGAATCCTGACCCGGATTCCTCTCTTA
>JAMOAD010000303.1 GCA_023621955.1 Acidobacteriota bacterium | reverse complement strand
GTGTTTCTTGTAGTCCTTGTTTCCCTCTTTGGCGATGAGGGAGGGATTGGTTGTGACCCCATCGCAGAGGCCCCAATCGAGAGCCTGTTTGAGATTCTCTATGTTCGCCGTGTCAAGGAAAAATTTCATTCACCACCTCCGAAGATAAGGAACGGTGAAATTTTACCCTTTCCTTCGGCCCTTGTCCAGCCTCCGAAAGAGAAGAGACTCAGCTCTTGGCGGTGACCCTGGTGGAGGGGCCGCTCTCGTTGCCGAAGGTGTCCATCGACCGGACGAAGATCTGGAAAACTTTTCGGGGTTCGACTTTAACCAGGGAGAAGGAGTTTCCTTTGACAGGTTCCTGGTTGACCCTCTTCAGGGAACCTCCCTCTTCTTGAACGTAGACGTTGTACCCCTCGAGGTCCGAAGCCTGAACCTCATCCCAACGGACGATCAGGTTCTCTCCGTCCACCATGGCCATGAGGCCCTTGGGAACAGGCGGTGGGATCGTGTCGATGGCCCTAAAGGGGTAAGCGATGGAGGGGGCTGAGCGGTGGGCCGGATCCGCGGAGAACTGTCCGACGATTCTATAGGAGACGATCTGCCCCCAAGAGACTCGATCCCAGAGAAGCTGGCCGGATTTGGAGGGGACCGTGAGAAAGGGTTCGGTCTCATCGTTCAGGAAGAGGGCGACGTAGGGGTAAGGGGTCGGCGTCCAGGTGAAGAGGAGCCTCTCACCGGTGAGGGAGATTCTCTTGAATTGGGGTGAGGGGGGAAGGGCCTTGAGGGAGAAGCGGTGAAGTGGGGAGACGCTCTTCCATTTCAAGTTGAAGAGGCGGAACTCCAGCTCCGCCACCTTCTCACTCCCCGGGGTGGGGATGGAGAGGGAGAGGGTCCGACTCTGGGAGAGATCGGGAGAGGTAAGGGTGTGGAGGAGGGAGAGGCGATGGGAGGGGTTCTTACCGATGGAGGGTGTGTCCGGGAAGGCTCCCCAAACCTCGATCTTGTCCAGAGTCGTGAAGGGGGTCTTGTTGGAGAGTCTCTCGGGAAGGGTGAAGGTGATGTGGAGACGATCGCCTCTCTGGCTGAAAGAGAGATTCTGGGGGAGAGGGGGGAAGGGAGGGGGGGTGATGATCAGGTTGGAGCGCTGGCCGCAGGAGACGGCTCCCCAGAAGGAGAGGAGGCAAAGGAGGAGGGAGAGTTTAGAGAATGTACCTGGAAAGGTCTTCATCGGCGAGAATCTCCTTGAACTTGTCCTGAATGTAGTGGTTGTCGATAGTCACGGACTGGCCGGTCATCTCCGAGGCGTGGAAGGAGATCTCCTCCATGACCTTCTCGAGAATCGTATGGAGTCTTCGGGCGCCGATGTTCTCTGTCGTCCTGTTGACCTGCTCGGCCAGGGAGGCGATCTCCCGGAGAGCGTCCTCCGAGAAATCCACCCTGACACCTTCCGTCTCCATGAGGGCGGTGTACTGTTTGGTGAGAGCGTTGCGAGGCTCCACGAGAATCCGGAAAAACTCCTCGATCCCGAGGGGGTGGAGCTCGACTCGGATCGGGAAACGGCCCTGAAGTTCGGGAATAAGGTCGGAAGGCTTGGAGACGTGGAAGGCTCCGGCGCCGATGAAGAGGATATGATCGGTCTGGACGATCCCGTACTTGGTGTTGACCGAGGTGCCTTCGATGAGGGGAAGAAGGTCCCTCTGGACCCCCTCACGGCTGACGTCGGGCCCCCTGCCGGACTCCCTTCCCGCAATCTTGTCGATTTCATCGAGGAAGACGATCCCCGTCCCTTCGACCCGGTGAAGGGCTTCGCGGACGACCTCGTCCATGTCGATAAGGCTCTTCTCTTCTTCCTCAAGAATGTACTCCCTGGCTTCGGGGATGCTCATCCTCCGTCTCTTGGTGCGGGTGGGGAACATGTCCGGGAAGATCCCCTGTATGGAGACACCGACATCTTCAAGACCTGTTCCGGCCAAAGCCTCCATGGGCTTGAAGTTCTTCTCCTTGACGTCCAGCTCTACGGTACGTTTGTCGAACTCTCCGTTGCGCAACCTCTCCCGCCACCTCTCCCGGGTCTTCAACCACCGCTGGTGTTCCTCTTCGTTGTCGTTGGCCTGGGGAGGCTGAGGGTAGAGAAGGTCCAAGAGCCTCTCTTCCGCCTTCTCCTCGGCCTTGTTCTTGATCAGCCGGATCTTTTCGAACTTCACCATGTCCACGGCGATCTCCGTGAGGTCCCTGATGATGGTCTCCACATCCCTTCCCACGTAGCCGACTTCGGTGAACTTGGAGGCCTCGATCTTGAGGAAGGGGGAGGAGGTCATCTTCGCCAACCGGCGGGCGATCTCCGTCTTCCCGACACCGGTCGGGCCGATCATCAGGATGTTCTTGGGGGCGATCTCTTCGGCCAGCTCCTTGGGCAGAAGGGTTCGGCGGTAACGGTTGCGAAGGGCGATAGCGACGGCTTTCTTGGCCTCTTTCTGGCCGATGATGTAGCGGTCGAGCTCTTCTACGGTCTCCTGGGGGGTGAACTCTCTGGAAGGGGGGAGGGTGTCACTCTTTCTGATCGCCATGGTCGAGAACCTCAACGGTGAGAGTATCGTTTGTATAGATGCAGATCTCAGAAGCAATCTTCAGAGAACGCCGGACAACCTCTTCGACCTCCATGGAGGTGTTTCTTAGCAGAGCCCTGGCGGCGGCTAAGGCATAGGGCCCACCGGAACCGATGGCGATGACGTTCTCCTCCGGTTCCAGTACGTCTCCGGCGCCGGAGAGGAGAAGGAGGGCCTCCCGGTCGGCCACGATGAGGAGGGCCTCCAGCTTCTGAAGGTACTTGTCTGTGCGCCACTCCTTCGAGAGCTCTACCGCGGCTCGGCGGAGGTTTCCCCGGTACTCCTCCAGCTTGTTTTCGAAACGGGAGAAGAGGGTGAAGGCGTCGGCGGTGGAACCGGCGAAGCCCGCCAAGACCTGGTCCCTGTGAAGCCTGCGGATCTTCGAGGCATTACTCTTGACGACGGTGGAACCGAAGGTGACCTGGCCATCGGCGCCGATCACGGTTCTCCCCGTGGTTCTCACGGCCAGGACGGTGGTCCCTTCCCAGCCTCTCATCTTTTCGGACATCTGTTTCTCTCCATTTAAAGGGTTACCGGGAAGGGCTCTGACCCTCTGAGAGGGCGGCGGAGAGGGCTTTTTCTCCCATCTCCTCTTCTACTGCCGCCTCCGGGGTGAGGACTAACGCCTCCTTGGCCCCGTCCCAAGAGACGGCGATTCTCTGAAACGGCTCTTCCTGGAAGAGTTTCAAGAGAGCAACCTTCTGAAGAAGCTCTCCTTCGATGATTCTGTTCACTTCCCGAGCCCCGTACTCGGGCTGGAAGCTCTTCCTAGCCAGGTAGTCGATGGCTCCGTCGTCGACCCGCAACGAGAGGTTGTCTCTCTCCAAAACCGTGTTAAGGTCGTTCAGCTTGAGGGAGACGATCTCCCGGATGTCTTCGAAGGCCAGGGGGTTGAAGAAGAGAATCTCGTCGATTCTGTTGAGAAATTCAGGGCGGAAGAACCTCTTCAGCTCTCCTCCCAGTTCGCTCTTTGTGACGGAGCTTTTCCCCTGAACCGCGGAGAAGCCCATCTTCACCTGAGAGAAAAGAGCCGTGCCGACGTTGGAAGTCATGATAATGACGGCTTTGTCGAAGTAAGCCTTCTTCCCCCGGCTGTCCGTCAGGACTCCGGAATCGAAGACCTGGAGGAAGAGGTTCAAGACCTGGGGGTGAGCCTTTTCGATCTCGTCGAGCAGGACCACTTTATAGGGGTCACGCTTGATCTCGTCGGTGAACTGGTTCGTGTCGGAGTAACCGACGTAGCCCGGGGCGGCGCCGATCAACCGCGAAACGGTATACTCCTCCATGTACTCGGACATGTCGATCCGCAAGAGCTTTTTCTCGTCTCCGAAGAGCTCCTTGGCGAGAACCTTGGCGGTCTCGGTCTTTCCCACTCCCGTGGGCCCGAGGAAGAGGAAGATGCCGTCTGGGCGGAGAGGGTTGAGCTTCAGCCC
>JAMOAD010000055.1 GCA_023621955.1 Acidobacteriota bacterium | reverse complement strand
GCCGAAGCGGAAGAGGTACCGGGCGTTGGGAGGCTCCTCGGTCGGCCGGGGGGTGAACCAGGCGAAGGGCATTCCCGCCCGCTCCGCACAGGCCATGTCGCTGAGAACGCTGTCGCCGATGAAGAGGACCCGGGAAGGCTCCAGATTCAGGCTCTCCAGGGCGGGCTTAAGGATTGCCGGATCCGGTTTGACCACCCCTACCTCCTCGGAGATCACAACCTGGGAGAAGTAACGGCTCCAGGGTGAACGGGCCAAGCGACTGCGCTGAATCGACGAGATCCCGTTGGTGATCAAAGCCATAGGGTAACGTCGAGATAGCCTCTCTACGACCATCTCGGCCCCAGGGAGTGTGTCCACCTGCCGGCCCAGGCTCTCCTCGTAGAGAGCGGCAAAGAGGAGGGGATCGATTCCCGGAGAACCAAGCTCTTCGAGGGTCTTTGTGAAGCGCTCCGTTCTCAGACGGTCAAAATCGACCTCTCCCCTCTCCAAGCCCCGCCAAAGGGCCAGGTTGTTGCCGTGGTAGACCGAGAGAAACTCCTCCCGGCTCCAGGGAGGGGAGAAGAGGGAGAGGGTTTCATCCAAAGCGCGTCCCTCCGAGAGAGGGTAGTCGAGAAGTGTATCGTCCAGATCGAAGAACAGAGCCTCTATGGGAGAAACCTTCAAATCTTTTCCCAACTGCGGACCCCCAGGGAATCGACGGTTTCCAAGACCCGAGGGGAAAGTTTGACCGGTTCCGGAGAGATCCGGAGGGATTGGACCATCCTCGTTTCGGCCTGTTCCAGGCGCCCTCGGCTGGAGGCAAAGAGCTCAGCCCATCCCTCGCCGGCCTCGACATACTCTCCCACCTTCCTTCGCAGGAGAATCCCCGCTCCAGGATCCACCCCGTCCTCTTTCCTGACTCGGCCTGCACCCAGATCTATGGTTGCCATACCCACGGAAAAGGCGTCGACCGCTGCTATGTAACCGCTCTGCCTTGCCTTGACCACACAGCTTTCACCGGAGCGGGGGAAGAGGGAGAGGTCGTCCAGGGCCCGAGGATTTCCGCCCTGGAGCTCCACCATCCTGCGGAAGCGCTCCAAAGCCCGTCCGCTCCCTAAGGCCTCGTCGAGAAGGGGTTTCGCCTGATCGAAGGAAGAAACCCTCTTGCCGGCCACAAGGATCGCCGCGGCTATAGCCTGGCAGACTTCGTAGAGGTCTTGAGCGAAGTTTCCCCTCAGGGCCTCGACGCTCTCCACCATCTCCAGAGCGTTACCGACCGAACTCCCCAGAGGCTGATCCATCTGGGTGATCAGCCCCAGGGTGGGACGACCGGAGCTATGACCAACTTCGACCAGGGCCTCGCAGAGGGCGCGGCTCCGTTCGAGCTCGGGAAGAAAGGCGCCGGAACCGGTCTTCACGTCTAAGACGATTCCGTCGGTCCCCAGAGCCAGTTTCTTGCTCATGATACTGCTGACGATCAAGGGGAGGGAGTTGACCGTCGCCGTAGCGTCCCTCAGGGCGTAGAGCCTTCGGTCCGCCGGGACCAGGTTGTCGGTCTGGCCGCAGATCACCAGCCCCGCGTCGGAGAGGGTTCGCTTGAACTCTTCACTGGAGAGGAAGACCCGGGTTCCCGGAAGGGACTCCAGCTTGTCCAGAGTTCCTCCGGTATGGCCCAGAGAGCGACCGGAAAGCATGGGAACCTTGACTCCGCAGGCGGCCGCCCAAGGGGCGACGATGAAGGAGACCTTATCGCCGACGCCTCCGGTACTGTGTTTGTCGATCTTGGGCCCCTCGATCCCACTCAGGTCGATGGTCTCACCGGAGCGGAGCATGGCCTCTGTCAGCTCCACCATCTCTCCCTTGTGAAGCCCTCGAAGGAAGATGGCCATCAGAAGAGCCGATACCTGGTAATCCAGGATAGACCCGTCGGTGACCCCCTTCACGAAGAAGGAGATCTCCTGGGGTGTCAGAACCCCTCCGTCCCGTTTCTTAGCTATGATCTCGTAGATGCCCGCCATCTCACGCCCCCCTGAGAATCTTTACGCCCGAAGAGGTTCCTATCCTATCGGCGCCGGCTTCGACCATGGCCAAGGCGGAGGCCAGATCCCGGATGCCCCCGGAAGCCTTGACCATCAACCTCTGGCCCACGCTCTCTTTCATGATCTTGACGGCTTCCACGGTAGCCCCTCCGGAAGAGAAGCCTGTCGATGTCTTCACGAAACGGGCTCCCGCCCTCTCCGCCAGGGCGCAGGCTCTCCGAATCTCCTCCCCTGTGAGAAGGCAAGTCTCCAGAATCACTTTGACCACGGCTCCGGTGGAGGCTTTCACGACGGCGGCCATGTCCTCTTGGACCCGCTCCATCTCTCCGGCCTTGAACCAACCCATGTTCATGACCATATCCACCTCTTGGGCGCCCTGTCCGACGGCCCATTCCGCCTCGAAGGCCTTGGACTCCGTGGAGGCGGCCCCCAGAGGGAACCCGACCACCGTACAGACCTTCACCGGCGAACCTTTCAGGAGACGGCTCACCAGGGGAACATAGCAGGAGTTGACACAAACCGCGGCGAAGCCGTTCTCCCGCGCCTCGTGACAGAGCCGCTCGATCTCCTCGGGACGGGCGTCAGGCCGCAAGAGTGTATGGTCGATCATCGGGGCCAACTGTTCAGGTTTTATCATCGAATTCTCTCCCCTCCCTAGGAGTTCAAGGAAAAACGGTAAGGCAGAAGCTCTCCCATGGTACTCCTCCGACTGTTCCCTCCAACATCGCACATGTAAACAGGGGTCTCGGGAGAGGCGAACTCGGCGATCACCTGGCGGCAGGCTCCGCAGGGGACGAGAAACTCCTCGGTAGGACCGGCGATGAGGATGGCCGCGATCTGATCCTCACCTGCAGCCACCATCTGAAAGACCGCGTTCCTCTCGGCGCAGATGGTCAACCCGTAAGAGGCGTTTTCCACGTTGCACCCTGCGTAGATGGCTCCAGACCTTGTGATGAGAGCCGCCCCGACAGAAAAGCGGGAATAGGGGGCATAGGCCCTCTCCCTGGCCGCAGAGGCCGCTTGCCATAGCCTTTCCTTGAGTTCGTCCTTCATGGTCTCTCCTTTTTCTCCATTTTAGTGAAGCCCCTCCCCCATGTCAAGGCGAAAGACCCCTTCGCCTTGGGGAAAGCCTGAAAAGGCCGGAGGGGGCTCTCTTCTTTTCCCCTCCCCTTTCGGATAAAATAGAGGGTAAACCTTCGAGGAGGAAAGATGTCTGAACCTTCAACCGAACTCATCGCCTACTGCGGTCTCTACTGTGGAAGCTGTAAGGCCTTCGTCAAGGGTCGTTGCCCGGGGTGCGCCAAGAACGAGAAAGCAACCTGGTGTAAGGTCCGTCAATGCTGTAAGGAGAAGGGGTTCGCCCATTGCGCGGCCTGCGACACCTTTTCTGACCCGAGCCTCTGCAAGGCGAACAACAACTTCATCTC
This sequence comes from Acidobacteriota bacterium, assembly GCA_023621955.1. GTDB lineage: Bacteria > Acidobacteriota > Aminicenantia > JAMOAD01 > JAMOAD01 > JAMOAD01. Next base: position 581 of record JAMOAD010000055.1, on the reverse strand, counting down.
CAAACTCTTCGGTTTCATCTTCGGTACCGACCGCATCGCTTCCCTGAGAGAGATTCGAAGGGTCGGCGGTGAGCGGTATGTTCAAGCCATGAAGGATCGGACAAAGCCAGCCCTCAAGAAGGGAGAGCGTCTCCCGGACTGACCTTCTTCAACGCTGAAGCCCAGAGTCTTCCCCAACTTCCGAGCCCGGAAAGCGTCTCTCCTTCTTACCGGTTTTGCTGAGGGGTGAAGAAGTTCTCCAGAGTCACCCCCCTCTCGAACAACCAACCCGAAGGGGGGTGTTGAGCTCCGCCGGGAGGGGAGAAGAGGGAGGCCGAAGTCTCCTTCCCCAGGAGGGGGTGGCTCTCACCCTGGGGGGTGACGATCCCCTGGACCGAAGAGACGGACTCTCCCAGAAAGGTGAGAATCCTCTCAGGATCTGTTTCGGAGACAAGGAAGAGTGTCCGGGGGGGGAAGAGGGAGGGGATCCTCTCCACCTGGAAGAGCCCCCCGTCATGGCAGGACCAATCCCCCTTCCCTTCCAGGAGAAGAACGGCCCGGGAGTAACGGAAGAGCAGAGGGTCGTACCCCTTTTGGGGAGG
>JAMOAD010000026.1 GCA_023621955.1 Acidobacteriota bacterium | reverse complement strand
TCACTGGCAGACGACTCTCACCACAACCCTTATCAGTTCTCCTCGATCAGAGAGAAAGAGAAGGTCGTAGTCACCTGAGAAGCCTGGACCGGGAAGCCAGGCAAACAACCCCAGTTTTTTGTCCAGTGTGGATCCGATGGGCAGGGGGCGCCACTCCTCCCCTACTCTCAGAAATCCGCTATAGGGACCGTCGTCTCCGAGTTGAACTGTCAGAGGCTCGTTCACACTCACCTGGACTCGAACCGCTCCCTCTTCGAGCGGCTCCGCTTCCACCTCTCTGGCCTGAAATCCCCGCAAGACCTTTTTCGGATTTCCTCGGAAAGAGGGGCGGAGAGGATCAGAAAGAGAGAGCTGGCTTGGAGGAATCGATGATCCGGCCAGAGCGTTGTCGATGGAAAAGTACCGGCTTCCGATTCCGGACTCCCGCCCTCCGTTGTCGACAACGCTCCAGGCAATGGTATGGAGCCCATCGGCATATTTGGTTGTATCCAGGTAGAAGTACCCTACCGCACCGTTACTGTTCAGATAGGAGGGGAAGAGATCGGCGATGTCTTGCCTGAAATTGTTGTAAACCGGGTGTCCCAAAGGCTGGCCGTCCACCCAAACGTTGATCGTGGAACCATCCACGGGGATCTTGTTTGGAAGGGGGGTCAAAGCCCACCCGAAGTTGACGTAACCGCTCCCGGAGACCGTGGCCCCCTGAGCAGGAGTGTCTATCGCCCCAAAAGGAAGCGTCGCATGGGCATTGTCTACGGTGATGACCTTCGTTCCCAGGTCAGTGGTATTCCCCTCCTCATCGGCAGCCAAGGCATGAATCCGGTAGACTCCGTCCCCATGGGGAAGGAAGTTCGTCAGCAACATGACCCCCCATCCCCCTCGGGATCTGAAGGGGGTGTCAGGGTAGCTCGTCTCCACATCGGATCGGGCCCCCTCGATGAAGAGGGCATCGGCGACAAAGGCCAAGCCGCTCCCCTCTTCACGGTAGACCTTGACCGAAACAACACCGACATCGTCCAGGGCCCACCCGGTAACGGGAATACTGCTCGACACAGTCACCCCTGTGCCCGGCGTATCAAAAGAACCGAAGGGCTTCCCTGTGGTGGCTGCTCCGTAGACTCTCAGTGTCACCGTCACGGTTCTGGGAGAGTTCGTGGCTAAGGGGTCGGTCACGGTGACCGTCCCGGTATAGGTTCCCGCCGAGAGTCCCTGAGGGTTCACAGAGACCGTGATCTTCGCCGCACCGGTCCCCGATGTTGGAGTGAAAGACAGCCAGCTCCTATTGGAAGAAGCACTCCATTGAAGAGTCCCTAAGCCTGAGTTTGAGACAACGAAGCTCTGGGGCTTGGATAGGGCAGTCCCACGGCTTCCGAAGGAGAGGGATGTACGGGAAAGCGCAATTTCCGGAAGCGACCCGGCGGGGGTGAAGACGACCCGGTCAACCCATCCCGCGTCTTGCCCTGAAGCCATCCTCTCGTCTTTGCTGTAGGACCAACGGAGAGTGTGGGTTCCGGAGGAGAGGGAAACACTCTTCTGCTGCCAAGAGGTCTCGCCGCTAAGGGCAAACTGTTCCGAACCGTCGAGGGAAAAGCGGAGGTAGTCGCAGTCCTGTTCGGAGGAGACTTTCCAGTAGAAGGTGAGAGTTCCCGGCCCCACCTGTGTGGTCTGAAAGGAAGCTGTTCTGTAGTCACCCAGAATAGGACTCTGTGCAGCGTCGACCCCGTCCTGAGAGACACCGCCCTGGCCGTACCACTCCCCGGATCCAGAGGTTGTCCAAACTGCCGTGGTGTTGTCCAAGGCCTCCCCGAGGGAGGGTAGAACCACGGTGATCCCATCGGAGGAGGCCGACCATTCGGCCCCTTCGTAGCCGGAGCCGTTCACGGCCTTCACGGAAGCGTAGTAGGTGCTTCCGTTGGAAGCCCCGGAAACAGTATAGGTCGTGGTCTTCCCCACGTCTCCCTCGAAGAAGTCGCTTCCGCCTGAGGATGTTCCCACTCTCAGCAGATAGCCGCCGATACCGCTCTCCGGGTCTGCCGCGCTCCCCTGCGTCCAGGTAAAGGTCAGCGAACGCTTGTTGGTCGTCGCCCCCTCATCGACCGGAGCCGAAGGAGTCCCCGTGGGTGGTCCATCGGAGAGGCGGTAAATCTCACACCCTGTCGTAGAACCGGAGGCAGTGATCGATCTGACACCAAAGCCCGTCGGAGTCCCGCTATAACGGAGGGAAGAGGGCAGAGTGGTGGGTCCAAAGAGACGTCCCTGCACGTAGTAGTCTCCGGCGTCGGCGTCTCCCCCACTCTCGATCTCCTCCAGGCCGTCGGCCTCCATGAGCCGAAGAAGCTTGTGGGCCGTATAGGAGTTGTCGTAGAGGAAATCGGTGCCCGCAGTGTTCAGCCGGGCATCCACGTGCCAAATCAGGAGACCGTCTGCGGGGTAGGGAGTGTCATTCGCCGTTCTGTACCTGTTCTGAACGACATAAAACTCCGAGTAGGGTTGGGAGAGGGAGGCGTCCGGCATGAAGATAGCCGCATTTGGGGAGCTCCCTGTAGCGGCGAGGTTCACTGTGTTGCTTCCGGCTGTGTAGACCGAGGGGGTGAGCCACTCCATCATCCACTTACTGAAGGCGTTATGGTCACCTTGGTTGGCGTCCATCTGATCAAGGCCGCCGACGCCGCCGCTGATACCGGAGGATTCGTCATAATCGTAGAAATCGGGCAGTCCCAAGGCATGACCGGTCTCGTGGATGACAACGTTGGGAGTGAACCCCCCACTGGGGTAGTTATAACTCTCCCACTGCCAGGAGTATGAGCTAAGAGTCTTCCCGTCCAACTTGAAACTCGGGTCTATAAAGGTGGTCTGGTAACCCCACCAGAAGGAAGACCAGCTACCGTGCGCCCCAGCCCAGAGAACGACGAGATAGTCGATGGCCCCGTCCCCATCGTTGTCGTACTGGGTAAAGTCATGGCCCTGAGAATCGTAGTAGGAGAGCGCCTCCTTGATCAGCGCCTGACGCCCCGCCGTCGTAGTGGCGACGCTGCTTCGGGAATATGAGGTGGTGTACCATCCCAAGACGTTCCCTCCGATCTCCAGCTGGTTGTAAGAGGAGCGTCGGTAGAAGTTGCGGAGGCTCTCGTAGGGAAACCCGCCGGATCCGTCACCAAAGAGTTTCGCGCCGACCGCGGCGTTGCTGTCACTTGCGATGTGGGCGGTACCGCTGAAATCGATCATGAGGGCGAGAATCTTCACGTCCCCCTTGGTGGGCATCCCCCTCCAAGCCGGCGGAACGCCGAGAATATCGTCGATCTGAGAAAGGGTTCGGCCCTCTCTCTCCAGAAGGAGCCGTCGGAGTTTGTACTGGAACCTTTCCACCAGGGCTGTCGAGGCCCTATGGTTCCCTATGCTCTGCGCGAAGGCGAGGCTCTCCTTCAGTTTCCCTTCCTGGACCAGCCTTCGGAGCTCTTCCTTTGTCGGAGGCTCCATGGCCTTCGAAAAAGAGACAAACACAAGAAGAAAAACCAAAAGAAGTAACGCTCCTCTCCACCGGCTCTTAGCCATAGCCTCTCCTCCCTCGGAAAAACTCCCGAGCACTCCCCGGCACAGGTTGTCTCCCTTCCCTCCGGATTAAGAAGGGCGGCGGGTCCCGACGGACCCTCCGCCCCCGTGTTCTCAAGAAGCTTTTACTTTCCAGGACAAACAGCGACAATCCTGGGGTCGATGTTCTTGTTCCCGTAGGCCTTATCGAAGGCGGCGCTGAACTCCTTCGCCAGCTTCGCGGCCCTTTCGTCAAACTTCTGTTTATCTTTCCAAGTATTTTTGGGGTTGAGAATCTCACAAGGAACGTTGGGACAGCTCTGAGGAACCAGAATGTGGAAGAGAGGATCCTCTTTGTACTCCACCTTCTCGAGATCACCGGAGAGAGCGGCCTCAACCATAGCCCTTGTCATGTTGATATCCATCCTCGATCCCTCGCCGTAGGGTCCACCGCTCCAACCGGTGTTGACGAGGTAGACGCCTGCATTGGAGGAGCGGATTTT
>JAMOAD010000095.1 GCA_023621955.1 Acidobacteriota bacterium | reverse complement strand
CCGGCTCCGTTGAAGCCCCCCCCTCTTTGGTGTATAATTTCGCGATGAGGCTCTTCCTGGCTTTCGACATCCCCCTCTCTTTCCGGCTCCCTTTGGAAGAGGTGATCGGCCAATTGAAAAGGAGTGGAGGAGTCGTTCGCTGGGTCGATCCCGCCTCGATCCATTTGACATTGGCTTTCTTCGGAGAGAGTGACGAAGCCGGTCGGGAGAGAATCGAGAGGGTGATGGGAGAGGTCTTCCCCAAACACGACCCCATAGAACTGACCTTCCAGGGGCTGGGAACCTTTCCCGGTTCTTCTGGCTCCGTTCCTCGGGTCGTTTGGGTCGGCCTTAACAGGTCATTGCCTCTCGAAACACTCTATCGGGACCTTTCGCCCCGCTTCGCCTCCGTGGGTTTTCCTCCCGAGGAGAGAACCTTCTCCCCCCACCTGACCATAGGAAGGGTCAAGGCTCCCGACGGAGTGAGCGGGTTGAGGCGGGCGGTGGAAGAGAGGAAAAGCTTCTCCTTGGGAACCTTCCAAGCGACGGAAGGAACCCTCTTTAAAAGCACGTTGACCCCTCGGGGGGCCTGCTACGAAGCGCTAACCTCGGTGAAGCTGGGAGTGAAACCATGAAGACTCTTCTTTTAATTGCGGGGGCCTACCTGTTGGCCTCGGTTCCCTACGGTTACCTTCTTTATTACTGGCGTTACCGGGAGGACATCCGGACCAAGGGAAGCGGAAACATCGGCGGCACCAACGTCCTGAGGGAGGGTGGCTTCCTCCTGGGACTCGGCACAACCCTCCTGGACATCCTCAAGGCCTTTCTTCCCGTTCTCCTGGCCGTCCACCTCCTCGGGAAGGGGACCATCGGCCCCTTCTGGGTCTGGGGAGCCGCTGTCTGCGGGCACATGTTCTCGGTCTTCCTGAAAGGGAAGGGGGGAAAAGGGGTCGCCTCTTTCGTCGGCGGCGCCCTGGCCTTGGACTTCCCCCGGACTCTCATGGGGATCGCCCTCTTCTTCCTCGTCCTGCTTCCCACCCGCTTCGTCTCTCTAGCGTCCCTGACCGCATCCCTGGCCCTGACCTTCCTCATGCTTCACGCCTACGGCCTGGCCGCCTGGCCCGCCATCCTTTGGACAGGGCTGGTCTTCTGGAAACATCGAGAAAACATCCGTCGGCTCAAGGCCGGAACGGAGAGGAGGCTTTTTGACAAGAAAGGGGAGTGAAATCGGCGTTATCGGGGCCGGTTCCTGGGGAACCGCCTTCGCCCGTTACCTGGCCGGAATCAAGCATCTGCCGGTGACTATGTGGGCTCGGGAGCCCGAGGTTGTGGAGAGCATCAACGAGAGGCATGAGAACACCCTCTACCTTCCCGACGTGGCCCTTCCCGAGAACCTCAGGGCCACCGCCTCCCTGGAGGAGGCTGTCGGAAGGGCTGAACTCCTGGTGATCGGTGTTCCTTCGAAATTTTGCCCTTCTCTCTACCCCCTCATCAACTCCCACCTCAACGGGGATTGCCGCTACCTGATCTCCTTGACCAAGGGGCTCGACGAGGCGGGGACCGACCTTCTCAGCCGTTTGATGGCGAAGAGCTTTCCCTCCCTGGGGCCCTCCCGTATCGCCGTCCTCTCCGGCCCCTCCTTCGCCAGAGAGCTGGCCAAGGACCATCCCACGGCAGTGGTTGTCGCCTCCGCCGAAGAGGAGACGGCCGTTGACCTTCAGCACTCCTTCTCCTCATCGATCCTTCGGATCTATCACTCCACCGACGTCGTCGGAGTCGAGTTGGGCGGAGCCTTGAAGAACATCATCGCCATCGCCGCGGGGGTCGTCTCGGGGATGGGTTTCGGCTACAACACTCTGGCTTCCATGATCACCAGGGGGAACATCGAGATCCTCCGGTTGGGCCTGAAGCTGGGTGCCTGTGAAGAGACCTTCCTGGGGCTCTCCGGAATCGGGGACCTCATGCTGACCTGTTTCGGTCCCCTCTCCCGGAACCGAACCTTCGGGGAGAGAATCGGCAAAGGGGAGAGCATGGAGGCCATCCTGAAAGGTTCCGTCTCCGTCGTCGAGGGGCTGACAACTGTCAAGACCGCCTTGAAGCTCTCGGAGAAGTGGGGAGTGGAGATGCCCATTACGAAGCAGATCCATGGTGTGCTCTACGAGGGACAAGACCTGAAGGTCGCCCTGAATGAGTTGATGGGCAGGAGCCTGAAAAAGGAGTGGAACGTCCGCTAAGGGAGGGGAAAATGAAATTTTGGAAACGAGGAACCCTTTGGTCCACCGCGGTTGTCGTCTGCATGACCGGCCTTCTCCTCTCGGCTCCTCAGAACCAGGGGAAGGAGAACCCCACCATCCGTCTCTACAACGAAGGGACGGTTCTTCTGAACCAAGGGAAGGGAGAGGAGGCGCTCCGCAAGATGAGAGAGGTTCTCCGCCGGGACCCGAACTTCGCTTCCGCCTACAACGTCATCGGCCTGATCTCTCTGATGAAGAGGGACTTTGCGACGGCGGAAGAGAACTTTTTAAAAGTGGTCTCCCTTCAGCCCAACTTCACGGATACCTACAACTACCTGGGCATCCTCTACCGGGAAACCGGGCGGAACGAACTGGCCAGAGAGAGCTTCCTGAGAGTGGTCTCTGCCCCCGACTACCCCACCAAGGAGAACGGCTACTTCAACCTGGCCCTCCTGGCCCTTTCGGAGAAGAAGGAAGAAGAGGGTCTCGCCTTCGTGGAGAAGGCGATCGGCCAGAACGACAACTTCGCCCCCGCCTACAACCTGCGGGGGAGACTCTTGGAGGTCAAGGGGAATCTGGACGGCGCCCGGAGCGATTACATGAAAGCCTTGCGCCTTGTCCCCGAGAACCCCAACTTTCACTACGACCTGGCCCTCTACCACTTCCATAGGAAAGAGCTGACGGAAGCCAAACTCTACTTCGACAAGGCCGCTACCTTGGGCCGCTCGAATGCCGCCCTTGTCGAACTCTGCAAGGAGTATTTGAAAAAGATCGATGATGAACGAAAAACCAAAGATTCTGTGGCTCCGTAGACTCTCCATTGCCCTGACAATCGTCCTGACCGCGGCCCTGGGGGTCCTGTTCGGGATCTTCCTGACCTACCAGAAGGGGCTTCCCACCATACAACACCTGGAAGAGCTCCGTCCGTCGGTGGTTTCCGATGTTTACGACGATCAAGGGAGGATCATCGGGAAGTACTACCTGGAGAAACGGGTCGTTCTCTCCCCTCAAGAGATGCCCGATGTCGTTAAGAAGGCCTTTATCGCCGTGGAGGATTCCCGGTTCTACTCCCATTGGGGAGTCGACTTTGTCCGAATCTTCGGCGCTATCGTTAAAGACCTCTACCACGGCCGCGTCGCCCAGGGGGCCAGCACGATCTCCATGCAGTTGGCTAGGACGCTCTTCCTCTCCAACGAGAAGACCTTCGGAAGGAAGTTGAAGGAGACCCTCCTGACCTTTCAGATCGAGAGGATGTACACGAAGGAGCAGATTCTCAACTACTACCTGAACAACATCTACCTTGGCTACGGAAACCATGGAATCGAGGCGGCTTCGATCTTCTTCTTCGGCAAGAGCAGCCGGGAGCTCAAGGTGGAGGATGCCGCCCTCCTGGCGGGCATCAACAGTTCGGTGGGAAAGTACTCCCCCCTCTCCCATCCCGAACGGGCCTTGGTCCGTCGCAACTACGCGCTCCGCAGGATGAGGGAGGAGAAGTTCATTACCCAGGCCGAGTACGAGAGGGCCAAGGCGACACCCCTGCAGGTCGTCCAGAAGAACCCTTTCGAGACCGAAGACGCCATGGAGACCTTCATCGAAGAGGTGAGAAAGTTCATCGCTTCGGAGTTCGGGAACACCGCTCTCTACAAGAAGGGGCTGAAGGTTTACACCACCGTGAACGCGACACTTCAGCAATCGGCCTTCGCGGCTGTTCAGAAGGGTGTCCGGGAGCAGGACAAACGGAGGGGATGGCGGAAGGATAAGCTGAACCTCCTGGCGGAAGGGCGGGAGATCGACTCCTTCGCCCCCAGGGAGTGGAAGGCGAAGTGGCAGGTCGGAGAGACTCTCCCCGCCGTCGT
>JAMOAD010000114.1 GCA_023621955.1 Acidobacteriota bacterium | reverse complement strand
GCGAAGCCCTTCTCGTTCTTCTTGTCCAGGGTGAGAATCTTGTCGGCGTAGAGGGCCGCGGAGGAGAACTCCCCCTTGGCGATGTACTTGTCGAGAATGTCGAAGGTGAGCTTGGCGTTCTTGGGGTCCTTCTTGTACTGGCGAAGGAAGTCGTTCAGGGTTCCCTTGTCTTTCTTGATGTCTTCCAGAGCGGCGATCATCTCGGCGGTAGGCTTGCCTCCGAGGATTCTGTCAACCTCGACGCCGTTGCGGAAGATCACGAGGGTCGGGTAGGCGTAGACCTTGAAGGTGGTTTCGGCCTTCTTGTCCTTCTCGGGGTTGACCTTGATGGTGACATACCCTTCCTTGTTGAAGTATTCGATCATCTTCGGGTCTTGAAGGGTCGTCTTGAAGAGCTCCTGGCAATGGGGGCACCAGTCGGTGTAAAAGTCGAAGAAGACAGGCTTTTTGGCCTTGTTGGCCTCGTCAAGGGCCTTTTCCCAAGGCTCTGCCCATTGGAGTTGGGCGAAGGCCAAGGCGGGAAGGAACAGCATAAGGATGAGAGCGGAAATCGATTTCTTCATTTTTTCCTCCTTAAGGGATAAAGGGAAAAGAGATAGTACCACCTCTTCTCTCGGGGGACAAACCCTTTATGGGTACGGAAGAGAGTCGGGTTTGTTCTGCCCGGGGAGAGAGCCACGGGTTCGGAAGAAGAGGAAGAGGTTGGCCAGAACGCGACCGGAGAGGAGGGCGATGGCGGAGACGATCGCTCCGGGGACAGGGGAAAAGCCGATGAGCACGGCCATGATCAGGGCCAGTGTAGTGACTTCGATGGCGGTGGCAACCGTGATGGCTCGAGTCTTTCTCCGGTTGATCAGGAGGGAGCGTTGGAGGGAGATGAGAACCTCCAGCGCCGCCAGGGGGGTCATGATCCGGGCCGGTGTCAGGGCGAAGGCGGCCAGGCTCGGGGAGAGGCCGACGATCTTCCGGAACCAGAGGGAGGAGAGGGGGGTGGCCGTCAGAAGCGTCAGCCCCAGGAGAGAGAAGCCTCCGAGGAAGATGGCGAAGGTTTTGAGACGATGGTAGTTTTTGTTCCCCTCTCCCAGGAGGGCGACGCCTACCTCTTGGTAGGCCATACCGCCGCTACGGAAGATGAAGAGCAGGGAGATGAGGACAGGGGCGACCGCCAGAGACTCCACCGCCCTTCGGCTGTGCCCTAGGAAGAAGGTTGTGATGGGACTGGTGGCGATTCCCAACAGGGAGGTCATGGCCAGGGGAAGGTAGAAGTCGAGCAGGGAGGAGAGTGTCATGGGAGGTTCCCCCTCCTGCCGGGGGGTGGCCTTGATCCTTCGAACCAGCGACGAAGCCATGAACCGGCTGGCGATCGCCTCACTGGTGACCCCCACCGAGAGGGAGATGGCCCCGACCCAGGCTCCGGGAATCTTCCACCCCGATAGGGCGAGGCCGATTCCGCATGCCGCCATAGAGGAGACCCGCAATAGGGTCCCGTAGGCGACCCTTCTGGTCATGTTGTGGCTGACGAGGATTCCTTGGAAGAAGCGCCTGTAGCCTATGGCCGCAGGCCAAGGGAGCAGGATGAGAACCGACTTATGGCTGAGGTAGACGACCTCCCGGGGAAGCCCCATGAGCCTACCGGCGATCAGCTCGAAGACCTGGGGGATGACCAGAACCAGGACCGAGAGGGTGAGCAGGGTGTTGAGGGCGAAGAGGAAGCGCCGTAGCTTGCAGTAGGAATCTCTCGATCTGACCAGGGCGTTGGAGGCCGTCAACATCATGATGATCGGGGATTCGATCACCATGGCGAAGGGAAGGGCGACTCCATAGGCGGCGAGGTTGAAGGTGGGATCCGCCATTCTGGCGATGATTGATGAGAGAAGGGGCCCTTCCGCGGCCATCATGAGCCATGTTGCCGCGAGGGGAGACCAGAAGTGGGCGATTCGGCGGTAGGTGAGAGGGGTTTCCATAGGGGGTGGATTAGAGAGGGGTCTCTTCCCGAGAGGGGGGCGTGCCGAAAGGTCCTTTCATGAGAGGGGAAACTCCCTTACATAAAGCGTTCAAAGCGGTCCTTGCGAGCCTTGCAGATGGGGCAGAGGGAGGGCGGCTCGCTCCTTGCGCAAAGGTATCCGCAGACCTTACAACGCCAGACCGGGTAGGGGAGCGGAGAGGGGCCCGGTTCCTTCTTCCCTTCCTGGAGAGGGTTGCGCTCCTTCTCTGGGGGCCTTCTCTCGGGGATGGAGCCGCTCTCTCTCTGACCCTGGGAGATTCCTTCGTCGACGTAGAGGGCGCAGTAGCATGCCCCGAACTCCTCGAGATCTTGGTCCCTGTAGTCGCAAGGACAGACGATGTCCCTGTCCTGATCGGGTTTTCCTGAAGCCCGTCGGCAAGGGCAAGCCCAATAGCCGTAACGCTCCTGGTTGAAGAGGAGACTGCGGATCAGCTCCTGGGCGAAGTCCCGGTCGGGGTTGAGGAAGTACCCGCTCTCCTCAGCCTCTCCCGATAGTCTTTCGTAGAGAGCCTCCACCGATTCCTGAGGAACGTCATCCACCCGTTGGTACTTCATCTTCCGAGCCTCGCCCGGATCTGATCCTCTTTGAAGCCAAGGATGACCTCTTCGTCGTCGATGACGAGGGTGGGGTATGAGAAACGGGGGTTCCAACGCTCCAGAGCCCTATCGGCCTCCTGCTGTTCGTTCTCCTCAAGCAGGTCAACGTCTATGTAGTCGTAGGCCACCTTCAGCTCTTCAAGCAGTCTCTTCGTCTTGCGACACCAGACACAGGTGCTGAGCGTGAAGAGGAGCACCTTTCCTCTGTGGTCTCCCTCTTGATGGATGAAGTTCATTCTCTCACCTCGAACCCCTCTATTTTACCCTCTCCTTCCCCGGAAGATCAAGGCCTTGCCGGGGGCTCCCCTTTCGCCGCCGCCGGCGACCCCTCTGGGAGAGTCAACTGAACTGGGGTTGCTCTCCACCCTTCAATCCCTTAGAATGGTCTTTGAGGAAGCCGAAGCTTCCGGGAGGAAACCATGAAGAATCTCTTGAAGGTCATGACGGTCTTGGCAGTGACGCTCTTGATGGGGGGAGCGTTCCTCAGCGCCCAAGGCGGAGGAGCGAAGGAGGAATCGGACCAGAAGAGGTGGGATGCCCTTGACCACCGCCTCGACCAGCTGGAAAAGGCGGTCGACGACATCCTCTGGTTCCAGAGACTCTCCGACGTGGCCTGGGTGGACAAGCTCTTCATCGCCGGCCCGCCTCCTGCCAGAATCGATGAACCGACCCTCATGGGGGCCAAGAACCCCGTCAAGTTCTGGACCTACCTCTTCCTTCCCAAGGCCATGAAGAGAGGAGAGAAGCTCCCCCTGCTCATCCTTCCTCACGGCGGAGTCCACGCCAACTTTACGACCTACCACACCCACATCGTTCGGGAACTTGTCTCCCAGGGCTATGCGGTAGCCGCTCCGGAGTACCGGGGAAGCACAGGGTACGGAGCGGGTTTCTACAGGCAAGTGGACTACGGAGGGCTGGAGGTGGAGGATGTCGACGCCGCCCGGAAGACTCTTCTGGAGTGCTACGGCTTCTTGGACTCCCAGAGGGTCGGGCTCATAGGCTGGAGCCATGGGGGGCTCATCACCCTCATGAACCTCTTCCAGCACCCCCAAGCCTACGCGGTCGGCTTTGCGGGAGTTCCGGTCAGCGATCTGGTGGCTCGGATGGGCTACTCCGACGACGAATACCGGGAGCTCTTCTCCGCCAAGTACCACATCGGGAAGGACGCACGGGAGGATGTCAACGAATACCGCCGTCGCTCTCCTGTCTTCCACGCCTCCAAGCTCCAGACCCCCCTCCTGATCCATACCAACACCAACGATGATGATGTCTACGTCTTGGAGGTCGAATCCCTGATCAACGCCCTCAAGGCGAACGGGAAGAAGTTCAGCTGGGAGATCTTCCAGGATGCCCCGGGAGGCCACAGCTTCGATCGGATCGATACCCCCTTGGCCAGGAAGACGAGGCTGAAGATCTACGCTTTTCTCGCCGAATACCTCCATCCCCGCAAGCCGATTACCTCCCTGAAGCTT
>JAMOAD010000228.1 GCA_023621955.1 Acidobacteriota bacterium | reverse complement strand
GAGCATCCCTTCGGCCACGGGAGAGTGGAGTACATCGCCGCCTTGACTCTCTCCTTCCTTGTGATGGCCGTAGGGCTCCAGTTCGTCAAGAGCTCGGCGGCGAGAATCCTTCATCCCGTTCCGCTGAAGTTCTCCCCCTGGGCGATCCTTCTGATGCTTCTCTCCGTTTTCGCAAAACTGTTGCTCGGAGTCTTCTACAAAAGAGTTGCCTCGAAGATCCGCTCTGGAACCCTCCAGGCGGCGGCTATAGACTCCTTCAGCGACATGGCCATCACCTCCTGCGTCGCCCTCAGCCTGGTGGTGCCTCGGTTCACCACCTTCCCTGCGGACGGGATCATCGGGATGGTGGTCGCTCTCTTCATCCTCTACTCCAGCTTCCGTATGATCCGGGCGACACTGACGCCCCTCCTGGGAACGTCACCAGACCCTGATCTGGCGAAGGATATCCGTAGAACTATCCTGGAACACGAGCCAATCCAGGGGGTCCATGACCTCATCGTTCATACCTACGGTCCTGAGAAACACTTCGCTTCGGCCCACGCCGAGGTTCCTGCAGGCCTCTCGACGACGGAGCTCCACGAGGTGATCGACCATGTGGAGAGAGAACTCGAAGAGACCCTGAGGGTGAGCGTGGTTATCCATATGGATCCGGTCAACCCGGATTCCGAAGAGTTACGGGTGGTTCGGGAGGAGGTCGACCGGATTCTCGAACACCACCCCTCCGTCTTGTCTATGCACGACCTGCGGATCGTCGGCCAGGGGGATCAGAAGAAGCTTCTCTTCGATATCGTTCTCTCCTGCTCCTGCTCCTTGAACAGGGCGGCCCAGGAAAAGTTGACCCAGGACATCGACAAGGAGCTCAAGAGGACCCACCCCTTCTATACCACCCACATCACTGTGGACAGGGAGATGGCCTGATGAGGAAAAGATAGCCTTACGCCGCCAGGCTCTGAAGCCCTCAGGAGATTCTCGACTCTGTTAAACCTTTTCGGAGGCGGAGCTTCGGCCTGAGAACCGGTAGGAGCCTTGGTTACTCCTTCTCCTCCTCATCCTCCAGTATCAGGGGAACCGATGTGTTCCAGAGACCGTGGATGTTGCAGTAGGAGGCGCAGTAGAGAGTTCCCGAGGTCGCGGTCCTCAAGGTGAAGCAGAGCTCGGCGTCGCTGTATATGCCGCTTGTGTCGCCTCCCTTCACGGAGGCTCCGTGGGCGTCATAGGAGATCCTGAGAATCTGGTAGGGGAAATCGGCTCCTTCCGGGAGAAAGTAGATGGACATCCAGACGATGTTGTGTTCCGTCGTGTTGGGGTGGGGAGCCTTGAGTCCAACGGTGACTGAGCCGTGAATCTGTTCGTTCTTTCTGAGCTTTTCCGGGAGTTTGAAGACCGGAAGGTGCTCGATTTTGCCCTGGTTAGACTCATCCTTCAAGATATCCTTGAGTTTGAGACTCATCTTACCCTCCTTTTTTCCTCTGGTTTATCAATAGGCTATCCGGGAAGGGATGTCAATGTTTTCCAAAAAAACTCTCTTTACAAAGGATCCCCTTTTGGATAGACTGGATCATGCGCTCTCAAGCTCCCGCCAGGGTCTGTCTATTCGGAGAGCACCAGGACTATCTGAACCATCCGGTGATCGCCGCCGCTGTGGACCTTCATCTCACCATTCAAGCAGAGCCAAGAAAAGACGAGCTTTTCCATATCCAGAAGCCGGATATTCGTGAGGAGGAGAGCTTTTCTTCAAGGGGAGAGCTACTCCCCTACACGAAACCCCGGGACTACTTCCGGAGCGGGATCAACGTTTTGATCAAAGAGGGCGCCCGTATCGACCATGGCCTGGACGTGGTGGTCCACAGCAGAATTCCCGTTGCCGCCGGGGCCTCCTCTTCGTCGGTTCTCAACGTCGCTTGGATCAGACTTCTCCGCCGCCACTACCTTCCCGAGCTTCCTGAGGACCCTGTGGCGGATGCGGAGAGGGCTTTCCAAGCCGAAGTCGTCGAGTTCAACGAACCCGGGGGAAGAATGGACCACTACGCCTCTTCCCTGGGGGGAGCCCACTTCTTCGATTTCCACTCCCACCGACATGAGCTTCTCCGGACGACTCTGGAAGGCCTGATCCTCGTGGATTCATTGGAAAAAAAGGAGACTCTGGGCCGCATACGTCTCCTCAAGGAGGGTCAGACCTCCGCCCTGGAGATGGTCAAGGTCCTCTTCCCCAACCGTCCTTTAGAGACAATCGAAGAGGGGGAGCTCGACCTTCTCCCCGGAGAGCTTCGCCCCTTCGGGAAGGCGGCGGTTCTCAACTACGCCCTCACCTTGAAGGGACGGGAGGTTCTCCGCCGGGAGCACCTCGACCCCTCGCTTCTGGGGGCCCTCTTCCGGGAGGAACAGAGAATCTGCCGGGAGTACCTTAAAAACTCCACACCCCGGATCAATCTTCTCTTGGATGAGGCCTTGGCCGCGGGTGCCCTGGGGGGAAAGGTCAACGGTTCCGGAGGGGGAGGCACCCTCTTCCTCTACGCCCCCGGCAAGGAAGAACGGGTCTTGGAGGCGCTTGGATCCCTTCCTTGCCAACCCTTCCGTGTCAACCTCGAACCTCTCTCCCGGTGAGGGAAGGGCGGACTTTTTTCAAGCTCCCCCTTCGGCGGAACATTTTTCCTCTCTCTCCGTACTAGATACACTATGAAGACCAAGTTTAATAGGAATAATCTGAAGGTAGATTTACCTTTAATAAACAACAAGGAGACATCATGAGTACGCGAAGGCAAAGAAACTACACTCTCTTCACCCTTCTCTTGGCTCTCTTCTTGGGAGCGGTCGCTCCCCTGCTTCAGGCGGACGAGAAGAGACCGGTTTTAGAGAAGAAGAACATGGACCTTACCATCAAACCTGGAGACGACTTCTACCGTTATGCCAACGGTCAGTGGATCAAAGGGGCGGTTCTTCCCGCCGATAGAAGCCAGTTCAACACCTTTACCGAGGTGAGGATGCAGAACCAGGAGAGGCTTCACAACCTCTTCGAGGCTCTCGCCCAGGAGGCCCTCAAGGCCCCCAAGGACTCTCCGGTTCAGAAGATCGGAGACTTCTACGCTACCGCCATGGACACGCAATCCATCGATGCCCTTGGGGCCAAACCCCTCACAGGGGATTTGAACAAGATTGGGGTTGTCAAGAACATTCCCGGTCTCGTCAGGCTGTTGGCGGATTTTGCCAAGAAGGGCTCCAACCCCCTCTTCGGGGCGGGTGTTGAGATTGATCTCAAGAATTCGGAGATCTACTCTTTCTATATCGACCAGGGCGGTCTCTCCCTCCCCGAGACGGAGTACTATACCCGCCAGGGCGAAGACGCCGACAAGATCCGTAAAGAGTTCATCGCCCATGTGAAGGCCATGCTGGTCTTGCTTGGGGAGACCCCCGAGCAGGCCGCTCTTCATGCCGAAACGGTGATGAAGATCGAAACCCGGTTGGCGAAGAGCTCTAAGAACAACGTCGAGCAGAGGGATCTCAAGGGTCTCTACAACAAACTCTCCCTTGCCGACCTCGAAAAGGCCGCCCCCAACTTCGATTGGAAGGCCTACTTGAAGGCTATAAATGCTCCTCAGGTCAAAGAGGTCATCGTGACCTCTCCTAAGTTCATCGCCGAAGTCAGCGCCATGATCAAAGATGTTCCTATGGCCGATTGGAAGGTCTATCTGAAGTGGCACACCCTTCACGGCAGCGCCGCCTTCCTGAGCGCACCCTTCGTCGACGAAAACTTCCGCTTCTTCGGGAAGGTGATGCAGGGAACCGAAAAGAACCAAGACCGGTGGAAGCGGATGACCGATGTCATCAGTGGCACCCTGGGAGATCTGGTTGGCCAGATCTACGTGGAAAGGTACTTTCCGCCGGAAGCCAAGAAACGTATGGAGACTCTGGTGGCCAACTTGAAGAAGGCCTTCTCCGGACGTCTTCAGAAACTCCAATGGATGAGCGCAACCACCAAGGCCCAGGCCCTGGAGAAACTCGCGGCCATGCAGATCGAAGTCGGGTACCCCTCCAAATGGAAGGATTATACTGACCTCCATCTCGACCGTTCCACCCTCCTCTCCAACATGGAGGCTTTCTCCCGTTTCGCCGTTAGGAAGAACATGGAGAAGCTCGGTAAACCTGTGGACAAGAACGAATGGGGTATGACGCCTCAGACCGTTAACGCGAGCTACAACATCCTCCAGAACAAGATCATCTTCCCCGCCGGGATCCTTCAGCCTCCTTTCTTCTTCGCCGACGCCGATGACGCCGTCAACTACGGGGCTATCGGGATGGTCATCGGCCACGAGATGAGCCATGGTTTCGACGATCAGGGTCGAAACTTCGATAAAGATGGAAACATGCGGGATTGGTGGACCAAGGAGGATGCGGACAAGTTCAAGGAGCAGAGCGAACTGCTGGTCAAGCAGTACGAAGGCTTTTCCACCGCCGACGGAGTCCATGTCAACGGACGTCTCAGCTTGGGCGAAAACATCGCCGATTACGCCGGTCTTACCATGGCTTTCGACGCCTACACCCTTTCCCTCGAAGGGAAGCCTGAACCCGAAGCCATCGATGGCTTCAGCGGCTCCCAGCGTTTCTTCCTGGCCAACGCCCAGATCTGGAGGGGCCTCATCCGTGACGAAGCCCTGAAGAGGTTGATTCAGGAAGATGTTCACCCCTGGGGCGAGTTCCGAGTCAACGGTGCCCCTTTCAACGTCGACGCTTTCTACAAAGCCTTTAATATTCAGGCGGGGGACAAGCTCTACCGGACTCCCGACCAAAGGCCGAAAATCTGGTAACTCCCTTGCCGTACTGGGCGGGGACTCCTTCGGGGTCCCCGCCCAGCGGTTTTTCCAAAACCTCTCCAAAACGTCCTGGACTCCCAGGCCCTGTGGCCGGAGATCTCTTCCCTCCCCTGGGAGAGATTGCCTACCCGAAAAGTCACCTTTTCCTCCCCCTTTCGTGTAAACTCATCTCTGAGAGGAGCCGAACTTCATGAGACCGATTCAAGGCTCCGGGAAGAACCTCCTTTCAAATACGATGAGTGTGGAGAGGATGATGGACATGGACGGGCGACGGGAGGAGATTCTCGCGTACCTTCGGGAAGAGGGTTACTGCGCGGAGAAGGGAGAGGACCGGGATCTTCTCTTTGGGAAAGGGGAAAACTCCTATCGGTTGGTCTTGGATGAGGAGTGCGAAGTCTTCTACACCATCCTCTACCTCCATGTCTTGGATATCCGTACTCCCGAAGAGGAAGACCGGTACACCCGGGCGGCCGTAGAGGCGAGCACCATGATCAAGGCGGCTAAGGTGATTATCGACGAAGGGCGCGTCATCTTCGTAATCGAGCCGTTCGCTTCGAGCGCCGAAGAATTTTGCGCGATTCTTCCCTACTCCCTCACGGCCCTACGCTCTCTGGTGGATGCCTTCGCGGCCCAGGCCTCAGGGACCTCTTCCCTGGAAAATTAAGGGTTCCTAAGAGGGCCGGCGGGAGGCGCCTCTCTTCCCGGTCTCTCTTAAAAAAAGGGAAGGGTCTTTCTCTCCTTTCCAGGGGGTGGCCACTTTTTTCCCTGTTCCCCAAGGTGTCCCGTTGGGAGAGTCGGGCCCCCTCGGGGTTACTGTTCTGTCCTACAGAAGGGGCAAACCGTGGAGAAGGGGGGAATGGAGCGGCGACAGTTCCAACAGAAGACGGAAGGAAGCCGGGAATCCTTCTGCTTGATCCTCTGGCGGATCTCGTCGATATAATCGGCTCGGTCGTTGTCGCCGAGGTAGACTTTCAGGTGGTAGAGAACCTCTTTCACCTCTCGGTAACGCCTCTCCTGTGTCGGTTCCAACATCTTCATGACGATTCTTTCCAGCTCCGGAGGGACCTCGGTGTTGACCGCACCTAGAGGTTTGATCTGGTTGTGGAGGGCCATCTCCTTGATCTTGTAGGGGTTGGCATCCAGGAGGGGGGGCAGACCGGTCATCATCTCGTAGAAGATACAGCCGATGGAGTAGATGTCCGAGGCGTAGGTGGCCTTGCCGTCGAACTGTTCTGGGGCCATGTAGGGAGGGGATCCGATTCGGGTGGAGGCGTAGGGTTGCCCTTCCAGCCAGGTGGATGTTCCGAAATCGGTGATCTTCACTGAGTCCCTGTCGTTGATCATGATGTTCGTGGGCCTCAGGTCGCGGTGGATGATCGAGCTGGCGTGGGCGTGGGCGACGGCCCGGAGAACCTCCTCGAAGTAGAGGAGAGCCTTGTAGAGGGGGAGGGCGTTCTTGCGGCGGATCATGGCGTCCAGGGTCTCCCCCTTGACGTACTCCATGACCATGAAGAAGACTCCGTCGATCTTCTCGACCGTGTAGAGCCGGACGATGTTGGGATGGTCCAGGGAGGCTTGGAGCCTGGGCTCCTTGAGAAGGTGGAAAAACTCCTCTGTCTGTTGATGGGGGACCTTGAGGGCAACCTCCTGGGCCAACCAGGTGTCCAAGGCCAGGTAAACGGCTCCGAACCCGCCGCTTCCAAGGGCTTCCATGATCTCGTACTTCCCGATTCTCTGTCCTTTAAAGAACATGACGCTCCTTGAAAGCGGTTTGTCCGACGGTCATGGGTCTCAATTAAAGATGCTCTTGACCTTCGAGAAGAGGCCGTCTTTGTCCGAATTCCCCACGGCTTCGCCGCGAAGCTCCGCCAACTTCTGGTAGAGGTTCTTCTCCTCTTCTGTGAGGTCCGAAGGTGTCTTGACCTTGACCTTGACCAAGAGCAGACCTCGGCCATCCCGTCTCAAGTGGGGCATCCCCTGACCCTTGATCTTGAAAAGGGCTCCACCCTGGGTTCCCGCAGGAACGGAGAGATCCACCGGGTCCCCTAAGAGGGTGGGGACTCCGATTCTCGTTCCCAAGGCGGCTTGACTCGGAGAGATCTCCATCTCCAAGAAGAGGTCGGATTCCTGGCGTTGAAAACGCTTGTGGGCCTTGACCTTGATGCCCACGTAGAGATCGCCCCGGGGGGCGCCACCGGTTCCGGGTTCGCCCTCTCTTTCGAGGCGTACCTTCATCCCCTCGTCCACTCCGGGGGGAATCTTCACCTTGAGACTTTTATCCTTATAGGCGTAGCCCTTTCCTTGACATCCGCGGCAGGGGTGGCGGTTGATCTCCCCTTGGCCGGAGCAGTGAGGGCATGTCCGGGAGAAGGTGAAGAACCCTTGGGATGTTCTCATCTCCCCGCTTCCACCGCAGGAGGGGCAACGTTCCTTGGAGTGACCCTTCTCGACTCCGCTTCCACCGCAGAGGTCGCAGCTCTCTTTGCGGTGGAGGGAGATCTCCCTCTCGACTCCCTGGGCCGCCTCCTCGAGGGTGAGTGAGACTTCGACCCAGAGGTCGTCGCCCTTTCGGCTTCGAGAGCGCCGGGTCTGGCCGAAGCCGAAGGCGTCACCGAAGAAAGAGCCGAAGATATCCCCGAAGTCGTTGAAGACCGAGGAGAAGTCCGAATACGAAGCCCCTCCCCCCTGCCTCTGGAGTCCCTCGAAGCCGTACTGATCGTAGACGGCTCTCTTCTCTGGGTCAGAGAGGACGGAGTAGGCTTCGGTAGCCTCCTTGAACTTCTCTTCCGCCTGGGGGTTGTCAGGGTTTCTGTCCGGATGGTACTGGAGGGCCTTCTTACGGTAAGCTTTTTTAATTTCATCCTGGCCGGCCTGTTGGTTGACCTCCAGGATAGAGTAATAGTCTCTGTTTTTTTCTCCGCTCATGGTTCCTTTTCTATTGGCTCCGTATCATCCCCTATCGTTACTGGATCGGAGGGGGCCTGCACGGGGGCTCCTTTGCTGTAGATTTCGTTGATGATCTCGTAGAGTTTCTCTTGAAGCATCTCCCCTTCCGTTCTCAACCTCTTGATCAACTCCAGGTCCGGCCTCTCCAGGGCCGAGCGTCCCTGGGAGAAGAAATCCTCGAAGGGGGAACGCTTCTCGACGGCGATACGCTCCTTAAGGTTGTTGAAGGAGTGGGAGATAGAGTCTAAAAGGGTGGTCAACGCGGACACTTCCCGGTTGAGGTTCTTCTTCTGGATGTCGTTCTCTTTGAACTTGTCGGCCTCGGCGACCATCCTTCGGATCTCTTCTGAGGAGAGTCCCGAGGAGGGGTTGATCCGGATCTTCTGCTCGTAACCCGAGGCTTTGTCCTTCGCGGAAACTTGGACGATACCGTCGGCGTCGATCTCGAAGGTCACGATGATCTGTGGCATTCCCTTAGGGGCAGGGGCGATGTCGACCAGCTCGAAGTACCCAAGGGAGCGGTTCTCCGAGGCGATCTCCCTTTCCCCTTGGAGGACGTGGATCTTGACGACCGATTGGTTGTCCACCACGGTGGTGAAGGTCTTCTGTTTCTTGATCGGGATCGTCGAGTTCATGGGGATGATTCTGGTGAAGGAATCCCCCTTGGTCTCGATCCCCAGAGAGAGGGGGGTGACATCCAGCAGGACGATGTCCTTGATCTCCCCTTGGAGGATGGCGCTCTGAACCGCCGCGCCCATGGCCACCACCTCGTCGGGGTTGATGTCGGCGCGGAGATCATGACCGAAGAACCTCTTGAGATGGTCCTTGATGAGGGGCATGCGGGTCTGGCCGCCGACGAGGATGACGTCGTTGATCTCGTCTTTCCGGATCTTCGCCCCGTCCAGAGCCTCCTGGATGTAGGGGACCGTCCGCTCCACAAGGTCTTCGGTGAGCTCTTCCAGGACTCCCCTGGTCAAGGTCATGACAATATGTTTGGGACCCTTGTCGTCCACGTAGACGTAGGGGAGGTTGATCTCCGTCTCCTGAACGAAGGAGAGCTCCATCTTGGCCTTCTCGGCAACCTCGAGGACCCTCTGGTAGACGAAAGGATCGTTGCTGAGATCGATTCCGTTCTTTTCTTGGAAGAGTTTGAGAATCCAATCCACGATGCGGCGGTCGAAGTCGTTGCCTCCCAAGAAGGAGTCCCCTCGGGTCGAGAGAACCTTGAAGACCCCTTCGCCGATCTCCAGAATCGAGACGTCGAAGGTTCCCCCGCCGAAGTCGTAGACGAAGACCTTTCCCTCCTTCTTGTGGTGGAAGCCGTAGGCGAGGCAGGCGGCGGTGGGCTCGTTGATGATCCTGGCCACCTTCAGACCGGCGATGGTGGCGGCGTCTTTGGTCGCTTGCCTCTGGGAATCGTCGAAGTTGGCCGGAACCGTGATGACCGCCGTGTCGACCGGTTCGTCCAGGTACTCTTCCGCGTTCTCCTTCAGGTGCATGAGAAGGTAGGCCGAAATTTCCTGGGGCGCCAGGATGGTCTCTTCGAACTTCAGGCGGACATCCCTGTTCTCCGCAGGAACGATCTCGAAGGGAAGCTTGGGAAGGAGCTCCCGAATCACCGGGGAGTCATACTTCCTGCCGATAAGGCGCTTGATGGAGAAGAAGGTCTTCTTCGGATTCGTGATGATTTGACGCTTCGCGGTATGGCCGAGAATGCGGTTTCCCCCGTTACCGAAAGCCACCACCGACGGGGTCGTCCGGGCCCCTCCGGCGGAGGGGACAACCTTTGCCTCCGCACCCTCCATGTAGGCGACACAAGAGTTGGTGGTCCCTAAATCGATTCCGATCGTTTTCCCCATCTCTTCCCCTTAAACCTTCAGTTTTCCTTGTTTACGCACCCTTCCTCCGGGGAGGGGGCGGTGTTCTCCTCCTTGGGAAGCCGAACCTTGACCAGGGAAGGTCTCAAGACGATCCCTTGGAACGTGTACCCTTTCTGAAAGACCTTCGAGATCATCGGCCTCTCCAACGGCTCCTGAGAGTACTCCCTGTCAAAGGCCTGATGGAGATGGGGGTCAAAGTTACCCCCTTCTGTGTCGATCTCTTTCAGATCGAAACGGGTCAGCACGTTCAGAAGCTGTTTATGGATGAGCTTCACCCCTTCGGCGAGGGAGGAGGCGGAGGTTTCTTCGTTCAGGTTGCTCAGGGCCCGCTCGAAGTTGTCCGTTACCGGAAGGAGTTCCAGGAAGAAGGCCCCCATCTTTTCTCTGAGAGCGATCTCCTTCTCCTGAGCGACCCGCTTCTTGTAGTTCTCGAAGTCTGCGAGCCTGCGCAGGAGACGGTCCTGCAGCTCGTTGTTCTCCGCCTTGAGAGAGGCGATGATGTCGGGCTTTTCCTCTGGAGCCTCTTTCTCGCAGGCTTGAGAGGGGACAGCCCCTTCACCGCTGATCTTCACGGCTTCATCGGAGAGGTTGACTTCGGCGGCCTCTCCGTTGTTTTGTACTCGATCGGTCATCTATACACCTCGTTGTCGGATTGTCCCGGGGGGTAGAGGTATCCGGAGAGGTTTCTGGCCATCTCCTTTACCAGCGTGTAGACCCGGGGGTAGTTCATCATCGGAAACCCCAGGACGCCGATGCGCCCTGCCGATTGGTCGTCCACCTTGTACTCCGAGACGACCAGGGTGAAGTTGTCGAAGGAATCGTCCCCCAAGTCGGGGGCGAAGAGAATGGTCACCTCGTCCTGACCTTTGGCTTGGCGAAGGAGGGATACCAGCTTACGACGGTTCTCCAGGACAGAGATCAACTCCTTGATCTTTTCCATGTCCTTGGAGATGATCTGCTCCAGGAGCCTCTCCTCCCCCCGAAAGAAGAGATCGAAAGGGGAGTGGTCGGAGAGAACGAGGTTCTTCAGCTGGGAGAGAAAACGGTGAAGCCTCCTCTGTTGCTCCCGAGAGGAGAGGTAGAGGTGGCGGAGAACATCCTCTAGAGAGTACCCTCGGAAGTTGAGGTTGACCTCCTGGGAGAAGAGGTCGAGATCGTTCTGGGATATGTCGCTCTCCAGGGAGACGACACGGGTGGAGACAAGCTTGCCCAGAGTTTCCAAGACGATGACACACCGGTTTTCTCCCACTCTGAGAAGGCGGATGGAGCTAAACTTCAGGGAGAAGAAGGAGGGAGTTAAAACAAACCCGGCGTTCTGGGAGTGAAAGGAGAGGTCTTCGGAGACACTCTCCCAGAAACGGTCGTACTCGGTGACCCTGGGAGGGGCGGGGAAGGGGCGCTCCGTTTCGGCGGAGGAGATCATGTTCTTGACGTAGTAGGTGATGCCCCTGGGGGTGGGGATACGGCCGGACTGGGCGTGGACCTGGACGAGGAAGCCCTTCTCTTCCAGGGAGAGCATCTCGTTGCGGAAGGTGGCCGTGGAGAAGGCCCCCTTATGGCGTTTTGCCACCATCCTGGAGGAAACGGGTCCCCCCGTTTCGATGTAAAGCTCCACGGTGCTTCGGAGAATCTCTTTTTCCCTCTTCGTCAATAGCATACGGACGGATTACCTCTTCATAAAAATAACAAAAACAGCCCTTCCTGTCAAGGAAAGGCTCTACCGATGGTAGGGCAGGCCACCCCGGATGGTCAGCCCCCGGTAGAGTTGTTCGAGAAAGACCACCCGGGCCAGGTCGTGGCAGAGGGTGAGGGGAGAGAGGGAGAGGAGGCCCTGGGCGCGTTTCTTTACCGGTTCTGTCCAGCCCGAGGCGCCTCCCACGAGAAAGACCGTACGGCGGTGGGCGATGAGAAGCCCCTCCAACCAGTGGGCAAAACCCAGAGAATCGAAGGTGCGACCCCTCTCGTCCAAGGCGATGACGTTGTCGCCGTCGTCTATGGCTTCGAGGATCCGCTGGTTCTCCCACTCCGTGGCCCTCTTCTCCGAGAGCCCCCGGGGAGGGTCTTTCAACGTCTGGAGGAGGAAGGGGACCATCAGGGAGATCTTTCGGGAGTAGTCTTCTTCCAGCTCGGCCAGGGAGGGAAACTTATTTTTCCCCACCCAGAGGGCCTTGATCTTTTCCATGGGCCAACCCGTACTTCAGCAGAAGGTTGTAAACGCTCCGGGCCGTGATCCCCAGAGAGGAGGCGATCCGTTTACGCCTACCACCCTCCCGCTTGTACACTTCCAGAAAATACCGTTTCTCAAGCTCTTCGTAGGTCCAGCGCTCCTCCATGGCCTCCTTGAGGAGTTGGGAGGGAGGGGTTGAACCGACGCCGGAGAGATGGGCCAGCCGGAGAAGGCTCTCCTCCTGACCTGAGATGTAGGCGCTCTCCAAGAGGTTCCTCAGCTCCCTGAGGTTTCCGGGGAAGGTGTAGGCTTGGAGGAAGGTCGCCATCTCAGGGTCCAGATCCTTCTTGATTCCCCCTCTCCTATTCAGCTCCTTGAGAAAGAACTTGGCCAGAGGAAGAATGTCTTTGGGCCTCTCCCTAAGGGGGGGGAGGGGGATATGGTAGGCGTTCAGGGCGTAGAAGAGAGAGGGTGGAAGAAGCTCTTTCAGACCCTCCAGGGAGAGAGGTGAGGAGAGGACGAGGCCTCCGCGGTACTCCTTGCTCCGTTCGTCTCCCAGGGGCTGAAATCGGTGGCTTTCGATGAGTTCGACCAGGGGGGTGAAGAGGGAAGAGGGGAGGAGCTCCAGGGAGGAGAGGTAGAGGGTGGACCCGCTCTCGGATGTACGGTCGGCGGCTCCGGGCCTGTCGGAATCGGCGCCGCTGAAGGCGCCCTTTCGGTATCCGAAGAGCTCTGTGTAGGCGAGGTCGGCGGAGAGGTTCCCCGCGCTCAGGTGGACGAACCCGTCGTCCCTTTCCCAACGGAAACGGTGGTAGAGCCTTGCGGTTTCTCGTTTCCCCGTTCCGGCCTCCCCTGTAAGCAGGAGAGGAGAGCCGAAACGGGCGAAGGCCGTGAGGCGTTCGAGGGTCTTGCGGGCGGTCGGGTCTTTAAAGACTAAACCTGTCCAGCGGTATGCGGTTGTCATTCCTCGTCCAGAGACCTTCCAAATCGTAGTATCCCCGTTCGTCCGGGGCAAAGATGTGAACGACGATATCGTCGAAGTCCATAAGGATCCAACGGGGGTGGTTCAACCCCTCCACTGTGATAGGCTTCTTCTTAGCCTCTTTCCTGAGCCGCTCTTCGACTTCGTCGGCCATGGCGACGAGCTGACGCTCCGAATGGCCTGTGGCAATGACCATATAGTCGGTGTAGGGTGTCTGAGCCCGTACGTCCAGGACGACCGGGTCTTCCCCTTTCTTTTCGTTGAGGGCCTGGAGTATGATTTCCAAATCTTTCGTTTCAGGTGATGTCAACTTTCAACCTCCGAAGTGTAAAGCCGTTTTTCTTCTATATACCTGCGGACTCCATCGGGAACAAGCCCATGGAGGGGTGTTCTTCTCTCGGCCATTTCCCGGATTTGGGAAGACGAGAGCCTGACCATGGAGGGGTGGCGGAAGAGGATCACTCCCTCTCTGCTCTCCTCCTCCAACGCCTTCGCCCCTTCCAGGCTCTCCACGGTGAAGAGGGGAAGGTGGACCCTCTCTTCAACGAAGGCTCTCAAGAGATCTTCTCTGCCTCCGGGTCTGAGGGCGACGAGGAATCGGACCCTTCTGGGGAGCTCCAGCCCCTCTTTCCAGGTGAGAACCTTGAGGAAGGCGTCGGAACCAAGGAGGAAGAAGAGGGATGCTTCGGGGATGGTACGCCTGTACTCTTCCAGGAGATCTTTGGTGTAGGAGGGGGCCGAAGGGTCCTGGTACCTGTGAAGCCCGAAGAGGGGGATCCCCTCTACCGCCTTCTCCACCATCTTCACCCTGTGGGGGTAGGGGAGGGAGATGGTCTTGTAGGTGTGGGGGGAGAGCGCGTCGGGCACAAAGACCACTCGGGAGAGGGAGAAGAAGTGTGCCGAAAGGGCGGCGAAACGGAGATGACCGTTGTGGATGGGATCGAAGCTTCCCCCGTAGAGACCGAGACGCATCTTAGAGGGGGAAGGGCTCTTCAGGGTGTCTCTCTTCATAGACGCGGGCGTAGAGGGTCTCCAGAAGTTCCTTCAGGTTGTCTCCCCGAAGGGCGGAGATGCGGAAAGAGGTCATCTTCAGACGGCGGCAATACTTTTCCGCCCTCTCGAGCGCTTCCCGGGAGGCTTCGTCGAGAAGGTCCGTCTTGTTGAAGGCGACCATACGCGGCTTAAGGGAGAGGGGAAGGGAGTACTTCTTCAGCTCCTTTCCCAGGATGATCAACTGTTCCCTGGGCGGCAGCTGGCAGAAGGGGGATGCGTCGACGACGAGGAGAAGGATCGTGGTTCTCTCGATGTGCTTGAGAAACTGATGTCCCAGCCCGATCCCCTTGTGGGCTCCCTCCAGGATGCCGGGGATGTCGGCAATGACGAAGGAGCGGTATCCGCCGAGCTCGACGACTCCCGGGTGGGGGGTGAGGGTCGTGAAGGGGTAGTCGGCGACCTCGGGCCGGGCCCGAGAGACCTTGGAGATGAGGAGGGACTTGCCGACGTTGGGAAATCCCACGAGGCCGACATCGGCGATGGTCTTGAGTTCAAGGATGAGAGTCCGTTCCTCACCCGCAAGACCGGGCTTGGCGAAGCGGGGCGCACGACGGGTCGGCGTGGCGTAGGCGGCGTTTCCGACGCCTCCGCGCCCTCCCTCGGCGGCGACGAAGCGCTCGCCGGTGGTGCGAAGATCACACAAGACCTCGTTGCTCTCGAGGTCTTTGATAATGGTGCCGACGGGGACAGGAAGGATAACATCCTCCCCGTCCCTGCCGGCCCTCTTGGAACCTTCCCCGGGGGCACCGTTGGGGGCCTTGATCCGGGGCCTGTATTTGAACTCTACCAGATGATCCACATCTGTCGAAGCGACGAAGACCACCGAGCCGCCTCTGCCGCCGTTTCCACCGGAAGGACCTCCCCGGGGAACACACTTTTCACGACGGAAGGCGATACATCCGTCGCCGCCTCTTCCTGCCAAGACATGGACGGTGACGGAGTCAACAAACATCAGGCGGTGACTTCAGGGACCACTTCCACGTACTGACGGCCTTGCCGTGTGTAAAAGTGGACCATACCCTGGGAGAGGGCGAAGAGGGTATCGTCACGACCCCTTTTCACGTTGTCTCCAGGGAAAAACTTGGTACCCCGCTGGCGTACGATAATCGAGCCGGCGGTGACTGCCGTGCCTCCATAGGCTTTGACTCCAAGCCTCTGTCCGACGGAATCACGACCGTTTTTGGCGGAACCGCCTCCTTTCTTGTGGGCCATGGCTCATCCCTCCACTTCGATCTTTTGAATTTTCAGCCAGGTGTAGGTTTGACGGTGCCCGATGAGCTTCTTGAAGCCCTTCTTAGCTTTCCGCTTGAATACCAGGACCTTTTTATCTCTCCTGTCCCCGAGGTTCTCGGCGATGATGCGGGCCTTTTCCACATAAGGTGTGCCGACCCACTTCTTTTCGTCCGAGGAGACCATGAGGATCCGGTCGAGGACTATTTCCTTATCGTCCTGTCCGAGCTTCTCCACCTTTACGAGAGCTCCTTCCTTAACTAAGTGCTGTTTGCTTCCGCTTTCGAAGATTGCGAACATCGCCGTAACTCCTTTTCCGGTTGAATAAAGTCCCCCTAGGATAGCAAGTCCACGCCTTCTTGTCAACCGGGGAAGGGGTGGTACTCCTCCAGGAGGGTCCGTAGTCTCTTGTTACTCCATAAGATTATACCCCTTTCCTCTTCTTTCGACAAGGGACAGGGTCAACGATTCCTCCTGATCAACTTGTCGTAGAAGGAGAGGCCGACTATGGAGACCACACCCATCGCCGCGACGATGGCCCACATGGTGGGGGCTTGCACCGCCTCTCCGGCACCGTGGGGCTGGAGGATGAAACGCTTGAAAAAGTAGCCACCCAGCGGGGCGCCGACGATGGTTCCCAGGGCGACCGGGAGGTTGGCGTAACCGAGGTAGAGTCCCTCCTGGCCCTTGGGGGAGATGGCGCCGATGTACTCGTAGATTCTCGGAGAGGTCATCATCTCACCGATGGCCATGCAGGCCAGGGAGAGGAGCATGAAGAAGCCCGCCGCGGGAATGGCCGGGAGAAAGGAGAAGAGGGGGGAGGAGAGGGGAACCTTCAGGAAGAAGGGGAGGATGTTGAGAAGCATCCCGACCACGGTGATGCCGATCCCGATTCTCATGGATTGAAGGGGGATCCAGCGCTTGGAAACCTTGGTGATAAGGAGCTGGAAGAAGACGATCATCACGGGGTTGACCAGCGTGTAGAGCTCCACCGGAGCCGTGGGGTCGATGAAGCGGAGGAAGAGGGGGATGAGGTTGTAGATTTGAACGTAGATAAACCAGTAGAAGCCGATCACGATGAGGAAGAAGACGAACTTCAGGTCCTTCAAGACCGTGACCATCCCGGTGAGCGCCTGGGTGAGGGTCTTGGGTCGAGAGGTCGGTTGGGACTCCCCCTCCTGGTACTTGGGCTCCCGGTAGATGAAGAGGACAACCAGGATTCCGATGACCGCAAAGAGGGTGGCGACGATGGAGAAGATCGACGGAAGGCCGACCCTGGTTCTCACGAAGTAGGAGACGATTCGGCCGCACATGGAGCCGATGTTGATCGTCATGTAGAAGATTCCGAAGCCTAGGGTTGTCTTCAGGCCCGAGGTCTTCTGAACCGTTCCGGAGATGCAAGGCTTGACGAAGGAGCCTCCGATACCGATGAGGAGGATGGCCGCCACCACCGGCAGTGTGTAGTCAGAGCTTGCCGGCCAGAAGCGTTGAAGGTTGCCCATGAGGATGTACCCCAAGGTGATGAGGACGAAGGCCAGGGAGAGGGACTTCTTAAAACCGTACTTGTCGGCCAGAGTGCCGCTCAGGATGGGGAGGAAGTAGATGATTCCCCAGAGGAGGGTTCCGTTCAGGAAGGTCGCCTTGACGGGGGTCATCCCCAGCGTCTCGGTCAGGTAGATAACGATGAAGGAGGCGACGGCGTAGTAGGCCGCCCTCTCCAGAAGCTCGATCGTATTGGCCGCCCAGAAGGTGAAAGGGAAGCCGAAGAGATTCTTTTGTTGTCCTTGGGACATGGTCTCTCCTTTCCGCCGGTTGCGGAAGCTATAAAATATAGGAAATCCTCGGGGAGTTCAAGAGAGGGCCTTTGGCTTGAGCTTCTTGACAGGGACGATGGAGCGTGGTATGTTCTGAACGTTGTCTGCCGGCCTCGGTTCGGCGAAGCATCAGCGTTCAGGTGACAGGCGGCTGTAGCTCAGCAGGATAGAGCATAGGATTCCTAATCCTAGGGCCGTGGGTTCGAATCCCGCCAGCCGCACCACCCCCCGATCCTGAGCCGAAACCTTGAAGAAGGTTTCCGGCCGGTGGTATGATCTTTTTCGAAACGCTCCAAAGACGTTGAATTCAGGTGAAAGGAGAGAGCATGAACCGACAGGAGATCAAGAAAGACGAAGTGGCGGCTTTTTTCAAACGGGGGATCTTCTTCTTCCAGAATCACGAATCGCTCTTTGGTTACATCGGCGTTGCCGTCGCCTCTCTTCTGGCCGTCTTCCTTCTCTATAAGGGGTTCGTGTTCTTCCGCGGAAAATCCGACAACAACGCCTACCGGCAGATCGTCGCCATGGCCGCCGATAAGGCGAAGGTCTCCGAGAAAGCCACTCAACTCAAGGCCCTCTCCAAGAAGGGAACCCTCTCGAGTTCAGGCCTCCTCATCCTCGCCGAATCCTATCTCGAGAAGGGGGAGTACGATCAGGCTCAGAGGGTTGTCGATACGATCGACAAAGGGGGAAAGAGCCTCCTCTCCCTGAAGGCCAACCTTCTGCAGATTCAGCTCTACCAGATCAAGGGAGAGTATCAGAAAGCCATCGATCTCTTCCGTGGTCAGCTTCAACCCGTCCTCTCCAAGGCTTCCAAAGAGATCCCTTACGACGCTCTCCTCTACAAGATGGGGGAGATCTACCGGCAGAAGGGGGACGCCGAGGGCGCTCGACAGACTTGGGAGAAGCTGGTTAAGGAACACCCCGAATCTCCCTACGGTATGCTCGCCCAGAGAGAGCTTTACCAGTCTTACTGACCGCGAGTTTCCGAGTCTGAATTTAGTCTTTTAGGTGAAAACCGCTCGGAGGTGGTGTCCCATGGTCCGAAGAAGCGTAATCTTCACCCTTGCTGTTCTCCTCTCCCTCTCCTCTCTCATCGGCCAGACCCCTTCCGGCGCGCAGGAACGTTTCCAGAGGATCGAAAAGCTCGTCAGCGGTGGTGTCACGGAGTGGGTTGTTCAGGGGGGGAGCGAGGTTTGGGCTCCCTTTCGCTTGGGCCGTTCCCTTCCTCTTCCCAAGAGCCGCCTGCGCAAGACGCTTCTTCCCCCGGCTTACCTCTTCCGGGAAGGGACTCCCTCTACCTCTATGAGGCTCCTGCTGGCCTTTTCCTCCAGGGGAATCTCGGAGGTGAGGGTCTCGGTGGACGGCCGTCCCGTGGAAACCATAACCGTAGACGGATCCGACGGCACCATGCGGGAGGTGGTCCGGGAGGTCTCTCTGGCCCAAAAGGTGGAAAACAGGCCCTACGAAGTCGTCTTGGATGTGGAGAACAGGGGCTTTCTCCCCCCCAGGGGGGAGTTTTGGCCTCCCCGCAGCCGACCCTTGAAGGAAGAGGCCGCCGACCTTCTGCTGACCAGGAGCGAGCTCCTCTTCCCCGCCTTTGAGAAGAACCTTCAGGAGGTCCGCTCCTGGGTCTCTTCTCTCAAGACGGCCTTCGGCCTTCTGCGGCCGGAAATGGTGAGGTACACCTTCACAAAGAAGCCCTATCCCCTCCAGGATAGGAGGAAGACTCCCAAGGAGAGACTTGAGAAGCTGGAAGACGTATGGAACGCCGCGGTCTCGGCCTTCGATCCCGAGGCTCTCGAGAAAGGGGACTGGAGACGGGTGAAAGGGTATCTCTCCCTCTCCTACAAGATTGCCCAGCCCCTGAAAAGCTACGCCAACGAGTACAAGGTTCATCTGATCGGGAACGCTCATATCGATATCGCCTGGCTCTGGAGAATGGCCGAGACGGAACTGGTCGCCAAAAACACCTTCTCCACGGTTCTGGACAACATGAAGGAGTACCCTGAGCTCTACTATGCCCAGAGCCAGGCCGTCACCTACCGGTGGATGGAGGCTAAGTACCCGGACCTCTTCAAACGCATCGGCGAAGCCGTCAAAGACGGTCGTTGGGAGATCGTGGGGGGAACCTGGGTGGAGCCGGATTGCAACCTTATCTCAGGCGAGAGCTGGGCCCGTCAACTTCTCTACGGGAAGGAGTACTTTTGGGAGAAGTTCGGGGTCGACGTGAAGATCGGCTGGAACCCCGACAGCTTCGGCTACAACTGGAACATGCCCCAACTCTACAAGAAGGCGGGGATCGACATCTTCATCACCCAGAAGATTCAGTGGAACGACATGACGGTCTTCCCCCACTACCTCTTCTGGTGGGAGGGTCCCGACGGCACTCGGATGCTCACCTACTTCCCCCCCTCTTCCTATACGGATGAGCTCAAGCTACAGGAGAATGTCCAGTCCATAGGGAAGTATGAGGCGGTGACAGGCTCCAAG
>JAMOAD010000381.1 GCA_023621955.1 Acidobacteriota bacterium | reverse complement strand
AGGTTCACCACCTCGGAGGTCTTCGTCAAGGAGACGCTCCCCTGGGAGAGCTGTCTGCCGTTCTCGTCGACAAGGAAGAGGTTGACCTCGACCCTTCCGCCGAGGTCGGTGTACCGCCCCCGGACCTGCAAGGCCCCGCCCTTCTCGACCACCGTAAACCCCCGTCTTCCCAGCTCGACCTTGAGCCTGTCACAGAGGTAGAGGCCGAGCCGTGGAGATTCCGCACCCAGAGGCTCCGGAGGGAGAACGCTCAGGCCCCGCCCCTTTTCGATGGAGCGGGAAAGGTCCTTCTCGATCTGCCCGGCCAGGTCCTCCAGGGAAAAGCGGAGGGTCCGAGAGGGTATCATACGGCTCTGCAGTGCGGAACAGCCCCAATGGAGGGGGAGGAACAACAAGACCATGAGGAGTGTCGGAAAACGGCGCATACACTCTCTTCGGATGAAGAGGAGAAATGTTTAGGCCCAAAAGAGGAAACTTTCTCCTCTCCCCCCCAGCCGAAGGGGAACCTTCGGAGGAACTCCCCCCTCCCTCCGTCTCCTTTTCTTTTCCCCACCCTTTCGTTACAATGGGGGCAGGAAGGTGAAACGTGGAAGAAGCTTTGATTCATCCCGTCAGGTCTGCTCTTCTAGCGACTCTGTTCACCTGGGGGGTCACGGCGGCGGGAGCCTCCCTGGTCTTCTTCTTCAAGAGCGTAAACCGCCGGCTCCTCGACCTCATGCTGGGCTTCGCCGCAGGCGTGATGATGGCCGCCTCCTACTGGTCCCTCCTGGCCCCGGCCATCGAGATGTCCAAGGGGATGGGCTCCTCACCCTGGCTGGGACCGGCGATCGGTTTTCTGGCAGGAGGCCTCTTCCTCTTCGGCGTGGACAAGCTCCTTCCCCACCTTCACATGGACCTGCCCACCTCTAGGGCCGAAGGGGTGAAGACCGGTTGGCAACGGAGCCTTCTGCTGGTGATGGCCATCACCCTCCACAACATCCCCGAGGGCCTCGCCGTGGGAGTCGCCTTCGGGGCAGCCGCGGCGGGTCTGCCCTCGGCCACCCTCTCGGGAGCCACAGCCCTGGCCTTGGGGATCGGTCTACAAAACTTCCCTGAAGGGGCGGCGGTCTCCATTCCCTTGCGCCGGGAGGGTCTCTCCCGGTTCAGAAGCTTCTGGTACGGCCAACTCTCGGGGATCGTGGAACCCATCGCGGCCGTCCTAGGGGCCTGGGCCGCCCTGTTGATCCGCCCCCTCCTCCCCTACGCCCTCTCCTTCGCCGCCGGCGCCATGGTCTACGTCGTCGTCGAGGAGCTCATCCCCGAGGCTCAGGGAAGCGGCGAGACCGATCTGGCGACTCTGGGAACCATGGCGGGCTTCGTGGTGATGATGGTTATGGACGTCGGTCTAGGTTGAGGAAGCCCTACTCCCTTCTCAGAGACCAGAGGTCGATCTTCATCCTGCGGAGAAGCCGGTAGAAGAGCTCCAGAGGAAAGCCGACAACGTTGGAGTAGCTTCCACGGATCTTGGGAACGAAGAGTCCTCCAAGGCCCTGTATCCCGTAGGCTCCGGCCTTGTCCAGGGGTTCCCCGGAGCGGATGTACCGGTCGATCTCCTCCTCCCCCAGGGAAGAGAAGAAGACCGTGGTGACCGCCACCCCTGAGAGCGAACTCTCCCTTCCCCTCTCCCTCAGCCTCAGGGTGATCCCCGAGAAGACCTGGTGCGAGGATCCGGAGAGACGGCTGAGCATCTTCCGGGCCTCCTCGACATTACAGGGTTTGAAGAGGAACTCCCCCTCCTGCCAGACCACGGTGTCCGCGGCGACCACCAAGAGGGGGGAACCGCTCTCGTCCTGGGCCGCCTTCGCGGCCTTCAGGGCCGAGACACGGCGAACGTAGACCCTGGGGGATTCGCCTTCCAGAAGGCTCTCGTCCGCCTCCACCGCCTTCTGGTGGAAAGGAATCTGAAGACGGCGCAGGTATTCGACTCTTCTGGGGGATTGAGACGCAAGAACAACCTTCACTGAAGCCTCACAAGGGGTAGATTTCCGCCTCCGCGGAGAGGGTGTCGATGAGACCCACCACGGGTTTTCCCGTCAAGTGCCCGCCGCTCTCGCCGGGGTTGAAGAGGGTGGTCTTACCCCTCCTCTCAAGGTGAAAACGGTGGAGGTGGCCGTAGAGAATGAAGTCGTAGCGGTCTCCCTGAAGGTGGAGCTCCAGATTCCCCGGCTCATGGAGGAGAAGAAAACGCTTCCCGCCCCTCTCGACCTCCCAGGGGGGGGTGTGAATCTCCCCGATCGGAGCGTAGCGCTTCAACAGGGCCTCCCTGTCGCCGTCGTTGTTCCCGAAGACTCCCTCCAGGGGGATCTTCGCCTCCAAGAGAGGAAAGGCCGTGAAGGGGGCGACGTAGTCCCCTAGGTGAAAGATCCGGTCCACCTCCAGAGCGGCGAAGAGTTTGGCCGCCCGGTTGATCGCCTCAAGGTTGTCGTGGGTATCGGTCAGGACTCCTATCTTCATGCCCCTATTCTACCACACGCCCCCGTCAAAGGAGTGGCCCTCCCCGGTGGTCTCTGCTATAATGCCCCTATGGAAATTCGTTGGGAGAGGGAGCAGGAGGAACCAGAACAGCCCGTGGTTCCTCCTCGCAAGAGAAGAAGGTGGTGGGTGAACCTCCTCCTCTTTCTGATCACCCTGGTCACCACGACCGCGGTCGGTCTCCTCTACCAAATCCCCTTCCTCTTCCCGGGAAAGACGATCGACGAGCCCTTCCTGCGCCTCTTCCTCCGTAACCCCCTCCACTGGTTCTACGGATTCACCTACTCCCTCCCCCTCATGGCGATCCTGCTGGCCCACGAGTTGGGTCACTACTTCGCCTGTCGCCGATACGGAATCCCCGCCACCCTTCCTTTCTTCATCCCCGCCCCGACCCTCGTGGGAACCTTCGGCGCCGTGATCCGCATCGAAGAGCCGATCTACTCCAAGAAGCCCCTCCTCGACGTCGGTTCGGCAGGCCCCCTGCTGAGCTTTTTTCTCTCCCTCCCGATTCTGGCCTGGGGGCTCACCCTCTCGAGGGTGGAACCCCGTCTCGCCGGAGACGCTCTTCAGCTCGGTGAACCGTTGATCTTCACCCTCCTGAGCCGTCTCCTCCTCCCGGGGGTCGGCCCGGATACGGCCATCCTTCTGCACCCCTTAGGCTTCGCCGGATGGTTCGGAATCCTGGTCACCGCCTTCAACCTGATTCCGGTGGGGCAGTTGGACGGCGGTCACATCCTCTACGCGGTCTCCCCCAACCTCCACAAGAGGCTCGCGTGGCCTCTGATCGCTTTCCTCGTGGCCCTGGGGTTTCTCGCCTGGCAGGGGTGGTGGATCTGGGCCGCCATGATCGCCCTCTTCGGGACCAAGCACCCCCCCGTCTACGACTCCCCCTACCCTCTGGACCGGAGGAGGGCCCTCATCGGCCTCCTCTGCCTGGTGATCTTCATCCTCTCCTTCACGCCCACACCGATGAAACTCGGCTGAGGCGCGAAGAGAAGGGCGAAATCAGAGACTTTGTACTACTCCCCTTCCTGAGGGTCTCCGTCGCGGCCAGCCCCGTTGAGGAGGCTCTTGATCCTGTAGATTCTCCGATGGGCCGATTCGTGGTAGGTCCTGGCCATCATCTCCCCCAGGAGTCCCAGGGAGATGAACTGAACGCCCAGGAAGAGAAGAAGCATGGCCAGGAAGAGGAGAGGCCTTCCGGCGATCCCCTCTTGGAGGATCAGCCTGACGTAGGCGAGGTAAAACCCCAGTACCAGCCCCAGTCCACCGGTCAACAGGCCGAAGGATCCGAAGATTCTCAGGGGCTTGGTGGAGTAGTTCTGAAGGAACTTGACGGTGATCAGGTCGAGGACCACCCTAAAGGTGCGGGAGATTCCGTATTTGCTCTTGCCGAAGCGGCGGGCCCGGTGGTTGACCTTCTCCTCCCCCACCCTCGCCCCCTCCAGAGAGGCCAGGGCCGGGATGAAACGGTGCTGTTCCCCGTAGAGCTTCAGGTCCTTGGCGATCTCTTTACGGTAAACCTTGAGGGAGCAACCGTAGTCGTGGAGCTTAACCCCTGTGATCA
>JAMOAD010000097.1 GCA_023621955.1 Acidobacteriota bacterium | reverse complement strand
GTCGGCAAGCTTCTCGTAGGCTTTGAGATGGTCGACGAGGCCATCCCCCGTCCC
Organism: Acidobacteriota bacterium; assembly: GCA_023621955.1. GTDB lineage: Bacteria > Acidobacteriota > Aminicenantia > JAMOAD01 > JAMOAD01 > JAMOAD01. The sequence goes on along the minus strand of JAMOAD010000097.1, from coordinate 19,332 downwards.
CACGGTGAGATCTTCTTGAAGCTCGAGGATCAGGAATCCGTCTCCTTTGCCACTTCCGCCGGGTACATGCCCTTCATCAAACGGAACATCGGCATGGCCTACCTTCCCATCGCCGCCTCCGCAGTGGGAACCGAGATTTGGGTGGAGATCCATAAAGAGAAGAAGAGGGCCAAGGTTGTGCCTACGCCTTTCTACTCTCGGAAGAAATAGGGCCCACCGGTCTTCGGTGGCGGCTTTGGTCTCGCCGAGGGAAGGGCGATGAACCTTCCGCCTATCGGCTCTATTGCCGTCGAGGGTCCGCCAAAGAGCGGGAAGAGGATCCTCGCGGAACTTCTGGCGCGCAAGAGCGGGGGGCGTCTCGTTGAGGATGTCCGGGAGAATCCTTACCTGGAGAGTTTTCTCAGGAGGCCCGAAGACGAGAGGGCTCCGATTCTCACCCAGTTGGTCTTCCTCGTTCAGAGAGGGTTGACACTCCTCTCCCTCAACCAGAAGAGTCTTCTCCCGGGGCCGGTGTTTACAGACTTCCTGCTGGAGAGGGACAAGCTTTACGCCTTGCAGTTTCTGAAAGACGATGAGTTTTATCTCTACGATAGGCTCTACGCCTTGATGGAGAAGAACACGAGAAGACCGGATCGGGTTTGCTTCCTCCAACTCTCTACCCCGGAGCTGTTGAAGAGGGTCGAGCTCTACGGAACCCCTTCGGAGAAGAGGGTCTCCCCGAGCCTCTGGGGGGCTTTGAACGAGGCCTTCCAATACTTTGTCTTTCACTACCAGGGGACTCCTTCCCTGGTCGTCAAGGCCGACAACCTGGACTTTCGTAAAGGGAACCTCGGAGTCGACGAGATCTGGCGGGAGCTCCGGAACATGGACGGGAGGAAGCAGTTCTTCTTCCTCGAAGAGGGGAGAAAGGAATGAAGGGGAAAAAGGTGACCGTTCCCGGAATCATCCGGAAGAAGGGGAAGGAGAGGATCGTGGCCCTTACGGCCTACGATTTTCTCTCCGCCGGCATCGTCGAGAGGGCCGGAACCGATGTCGTCCTGGTGGGGGACAGCCTGGCGATGGTGGTGTTGGGGCATCCCAACACTCTCCAAGTGACCATGGAGGCCATGATCCACCACCTGAAGGCGGTCCGGAGGGGGCTCACACTTCCCCTCTTGGTCGCCGATATGCCCTACGGAAGCTACCACGTTGACAGGGCTTCCACGGCGCGAAACGCTCTTAGGCTTGTCCAGGAGGGGGGCGCCGAGGCTGTCAAGGTTGAGGGGGCGAGAAGAGAAACGATCGAAGCCATCCGGGAGTGTGAGATCCCCGTGATGGGCCACCTCGGTCTGACACCCCAATCGGTCAACCGGTTGGGAGGTTACGGAAGGCAGGGGAACACCCCGGAGGATGAGGAGAGAATCCTCGGGGAGGCCAAGCTTCTGGAGAGCCTCGGCGTCTTCTCCATCGTCTTGGAGAACGTTCCCGCCGCCTTGGCCGAGAGGGTGACCCGGGAACTTTCGGTTCCCACGATCGGTATCGGCGCCGGGCCCAAGTGTGATGGTCAGATTCTGGTCTTTCACGATCTGTTGGGACTCACTCCGGAGCCCCCTCCCTTCGTGAAGGCCTACGGGGAGTTTGGCGCTCAGATGGAAGAGGCTTTGCGCAGGTATGGAGAGGATGTCCGTATGGGCGTCTTCCCGAGGGAGGAAGAGTGAAGGTTTGCAGGACCGTCCAAGAGTTGCGGGAGGCTACACGGGTGTGGAGGGGGAAGGGTGAGAGCTTGGGCTTCGTTCCCACCATGGGGTGTCTCCACCGGGGGCATCTCTCCCTGGTTGAGAGGAGCCGGAGGGAGAACGACAAGACCGTCGTCTCTATCTTCGTCAACCCCCTTCAGTTCGGGCCCAAAGAGGACTTCTCCGTCTACCCTCGAACCGAGGAGGAGGATCGGCGGGTCTTGGAGCAGGGGGGAGCGGACCTCCTCTTCCTGCCCCGGGTGGAGGAGATCTACCCTCCCGGTTTTCAGACCTACTGCGAAGTCACACAACTCACAAAGCCTCTCTGCGGCCTCACCCGGGAGGGGCACTTCCGGGGTGTCACGACGGTGGTTCTGAAGCTCTTTAACATCGTCTCCCCCCAGAGGGCCTACTTCGGCCAAAAGGATGCCCAACAGGCGATTGTCCTGACCAGGATGGTTGAAGACCTCGCCCTGAACATCAACCTTCGGGTCTGTCCCATCCTTCGGGAGCAGGACGGTCTCGCCCTGAGCTCCCGAAACAGGTACCTCTCCCGCGAGGAGAGGGAGCAGGCGCCCGGCCTCTCCAGGGCCCTGGGGAGAGCCGAAAGTCTCTTCCTGGAAGGCGAGAGAGGGGCTCGGGTCTTGAGAGATGCTGTTCGAGAGGAGTTGGGGAGGCTACCCCTCTTCACGCCGGAGTACGTGGAGCTGGTCGATCTCGGGACCCTTCTGCCGGTGGAGAGGGTCGAAAGCAAGGCCCTCCTCCTTCTCGCGGGGCGTCTGGGACGGACGCGGCTCATCGATAACATCGTCCTTGGAGGAACCTATGTTGATCTCGGTACTCAAGAGTAAGCTTCACCAGGCGAGGGTCACGGATAAGAACACCCTTTATATGGGATCGATCACCATCGATCGGGAGCTCATGGACTTCGCCGGTCTCCGCCCTTACGAGAGGGTGGAGGTCTACGACATAGAGAACGGAGAACGTTTCGCCACCTATGTGATCGAAGGCGAGAGGGGGGGGAGAGGGATCGTCGTCAACGGCGCCGCCGCCAGGAGGGTCGAGGCCGGGGACAGGGTCATCGTCGCCGCCTATGCCCTCATCGGACCCGACGAAGAGGTAAGGCCGAAAGTTGTGCTCCTGGACGAGGAGAACAGGGTGATCGACGGTGCAAAGGGGTAGGGCCCTCCTCCTTCTGCTTCTTCTGCCCGCATTTCTCGGGGCTCAGGAGAATCTCTTTTCTTACAGGATCCCGGAAAACGGGATCTCCCTCTACCTCTTGCCGGATTTCAAGGTCCCCGTCGCCGCCTCGGCGATCTTCTTCCGTGGGGGGTCGTCCCAGGATCCACCGGGGAGGAAGGGAACCCTCAACGTCCTCAAGTACCTGATGTTCGGTCAGACAGAGAGCCTCGCCTCCCATGAGTACCTCTTCTTCTTCCTGGACAGCGGAGGAAAGGCCGATGGCTATACGGCCAAGGACTACCTTGTCCTCTACGAAGTCTTTCCCTACTTCTATACGAACTCTGTCCTCTGGTTGGAGTTCGAGCGGTTGAAAGGGCTGAAGCCGACACCGGAAGATGTGGACAAGGCTAAGGCCTTGGCCCTGAGGGAGATCGCCGCCGAGAAGAGGAACAACCCCCTCTATTCCTCGCTCAAGAGGCTTGAGGGGCTCATCTACGGGGAGAGTTCGCCCTTCGCCCACTCTCCGGAAGGGGAAGAGCGGGCTATCCAAAGCCTTACCTACCAGGAGGTGGCCTCCCTCTACAGGAGGATCTTCTTCCCCGGGAACTTGACCCTCTTCTTCGGGGGGAACATCGATGTTCAGGAGGTCAGTCAGCAGAGCGTCTCCTTCTACTCCAAGCTTGTTTCCGGAGGGGAACCCTACCCTCTGCGCAGGGAGACCGATAACGGCCCCCTCCCCACAGGGCGCTACTTCTGGCCCTCCGAGGGAGGACTCTATGTCAGCCACTTCGCCTACCGTTTTCCCGCCCCGGACTCCCTCTCCAACTACTTTCTCTACAGGCTCATCGAGATGGCCTTCGAGGGAGCCTTCAGGCAGGAGGTTCTCAAGGACCTCAAGGTTGAGATTCGGAGTGACTGGGAGACGGATAGCCTCTTCTCCCAGGGAGGGTCTTACATCAGAGTCTCCCTCTTCACGGGCAGGAAGCTGGACTATATCAAGGCTAGACTCTCCCAGGCGAGGGTGGCCTCTGCCTTGCGGGAGAGGCCCATGGACGGCGGAGAGTTCTCCCTCTTGAAGGGGAGGCTCCTCTCCCGGCTCCTCCACGATCTGGAGTCCCAAGAGACCAAGATTCCGCAGATCGCCGAGCTTTACAGCCTCTTCGGGACGGTTCCCCAAGAGAGCGCACTGATCAGGGCGATCAAGAGCTTGAACGTCTATGACCTTCTCAGGGTTGCCAAGAAGACCCTGGGAGAGAACAGGAGCGTGGTCCTTGAGAGCCGTTGACCGGAAGCTTTTATGGTTCTTTCTCTTCCTCTTCCTACCGCCCTGTCTTGCCGGCCAAGCGAGAAAACCCATTCAGTTCACCTACCCCAACGGGTTGAAGGTGACCTACTACCACTTCCCTGGACTTACCCTGTCGAAGATTCTCTTGACCGTCGATACCGGAGAGGCGGGGACGGCCCTCAAGGGACGTGGACTGGCGGAAGTGGCTTTTCGTTCGCTTCTGAAGGGAGGGGCGGGGTTCTCAGAGGGGAGCATCCGTAAGACTCTTCAGAACGCCGGGGCCAAGGTCGAGGTGGAGACGGATTCTGAGAGGATGGCCTTGACGATCTCGGTCCCCGCGGACAAGACGAAGGGGATCCTTCGCTTCCTCGCCTCGGTTTTCTCTTCCCCGGCACTGGCCTCCACCGTTGTGGAGAAGGAGAAGAGGGAGTTGGCCGGGAGGTGGGAGAGGGCCAGGGGAGATCGGAGGGAGTTGTTTGAGCTCCATGGGGAGAGCCTTCTCTTCGGGGAGAGACACCCTTACGGGAAGAGCGCCAACAGCGCCGGGGTGAGAAAGATCTCCCTCCCTCAGGTGAGGAAGTTTGTCACAGAGGAGGTGGCACCTGCCAACATCGAGTGGACCATAGTGACCTCCTTGTCGGGAGAGCAGGTCAGAGATTCCCTCAACTTCTACGTCTGGGATAAACGTCTCGTCTTCAAGAAGGCGGTCCCCTCGGTTCCTCAGGAGAGGGAGAACACCTTCGTCGAAACCTCTCTGGGGGACGGGAAGGCCCTGGTCGTTCTTGCAGGTTTCCTCCCGGGCAGCTATAAAGAGACGACCCTCAACCTCCAGCTCTTCCTCCACCTCCTCAACGGTTATCTGGGAAGCCGGGCCAAGCTTTTTTTCCTCACCCGTCAGGGTGTGGCTCCGGAGAGTTTCTTCAGGCTCTACCGAGAGCGAGGATGGGTAGCCTTAGCGGTGGAGGTGTCCACCGACAGAGTCGGGGAAACGGTGAACGCCTTCTCTCTTTTGAAGGAGGAGATGGGCTCCTCTTTTCCAACCGACCTTGAGGAGAAGGACGGGAAGGCCAGCTTCGTGGGAACGAAGTACCTCGGTTGGCAGAGGCTGGAGAACTACTACCGGGACATCCTTGACCTCTCGCCCGAGAAGAGGGCAGAGAGTTTCCGCCTTCGGGAGAGAGTCCAAAGGGTTGAGGCCGAGAGGATCAAGAAGATCGGCCAGGAGTTCCTCTCCACATCGAGGTTCATCGTTTTAGGCGACAGCGTTGTCAAGGGCTCCCTGAAGGGTTTCTTCCGGGTGGTCAAGGCGGAATCCCTGTGAGGGCCGAATGTTCCGTCGGTAAGTGTGATAAAATACTCCCATGAAGGGTCTGCGAGTCCTCGCTTTCTTCCTGCTTTCCCTCTTCTTTTTCTCCGCCTCCCCCTCTCCCTGGTCTCTGGGGGTCGTTAAGTACGCCAAGGCCGCGGCGTTTCTCAAAGAGAACGCTTTCCGGAGCGAGAGGACAGACAAGACCATGGCTTACGCGGCACTTCGAGGCATGCTCTCGGCCCTGGACCCTCACTCTTACCTCTTGGATCCCGATTCTTTTCAGACCATGAAGGAGGATCAAGAGGGGAAGTTCTACGGGATCGGCGTCCAGATCTTGCAGATTCAGGAGCGTTTGACAGTCGTCGCCCCCCTGGAGGGGACTCCGGCGTTCCGGATGGGAATCCAGGCGGGAGACGTGATTGTCGAGGTGGATGGGAAGTCCACCAAGAGCGTTCCACAGCAGGAACTTCTCCGCAAGCTCCGGGGTCCCAAGGGGAGTGTCGTTCGTCTCGCCGTGGTCAGGGAGGGTTTGAAGGCGCCTATCCACTTCACCCTCGAAAGGGAGGAGATCCCTCTCCACTCTGTCTCCTATAGCTTCGGTATTCCTTTCTCCAAGAAGAAGCTGGGCTTGGTCGTGGTAAGAGGCTTCACGAGCGTCACCGTCGAGGAGTTCGACAAGGCCATGGAGAAGCTCTCCGGGAACTCTCTCCAAGGACTCGTTCTCGACCTCAGGTACAACGAGGGGGGAGACCTGAGCCAAGCGGTGGCCCTAGCGGATCGGTTCCTTGAGAAAGGCAAGCTTATCGTCTCCATCAAGGGGAGAGAGAAATCGATGAACCGAAGCTACAAAGCCGAGAAGAGCGACCCCTGGGAGCAACTTCCCTTGGTGATCCTCGTCAATCGGGGCAGTGCTTCGGCCTCGGAGATCGTCGCCGGCGCCCTCCAGGATCAGGGCCGTGCCGTCGTTGTCGGGAGTAGGACCTGGGGGAAGGGCCTGGTGCAGACGATCTTCTATCTCAAGGAAGATGTCGCTATGGCTTTGACGACCGCCAGGTACTACACCCCTTCCGGGCGGGTCATCCAGAGGGATTACACCCACTTGGAGGATTACCTTCTCTTCTACGAGGAGAAGGGGAACGGAGACCGAGGGGGAATCGTTCCGGACTATACGGTGGGAGCCCTCTCCTATGGCCCTCTTACGGCTCAATGGAGGGGAAAGGGGCTCTTCTTCGCCTATGCCAACAGCCTCTTCAAGAGACAGCTCCCCCTTTCGCTCCGCTTCTCCGTCGACTCCCCCCGTCGGCGCTTCTTCCTTGACAAGAGGGGGATTCCCTTTCTGGCTCCTCTCCCCGAGGAGATCGGCAATGACTTCCTGGGCTACCTGAAGGGCAAGGGAGTCGCCGTTGAGGGGGCTCAGGCCGAGAGGGAGAGGCCCTTCTGGACGGTTGAGCTGAAGAGGGAGATCGTGTCCAGATACTCGGGTCAGGAGGAGGGAATCGCCGCCGTCAGCGACAAAGACCCCCAGCTCGTCAAGGCCGTGGAGATTCTGGAAGGAGAGAGAGGTGGATAAGATCGGGGGCCGTGAGTTTAAAGAGGTCATCCGTCACGGCATCGAGAACCTCGTCAAGGACCGCTCCCTCCTCAACAAGATCAACGTTTACCCCGTTCCCGACGGAGATACCGGGGACAACCTGGCCAACACACTCAAGCCGATTCTCGGCCTTCTGGAAGAGGTCGAAGAGGAGAGAGTCGACCTTCTGGCCGCCTTTTTCGCGACGAGAATGCTCACGGAGGCAAAGGGAAACTCCGGGGTGATCTTCTCTCAATTCTTCTTCAGCTTCGCCAAGGCGGTCAAGGGACAGGAGAGTCTGACGACCACCGAATTCGGCGCGGCCATGGAACAGGCTGTCAAAGAGACCTATCTCTCGCTGGAGAGTCCCCGGGAGGGGACGATCCTCACGGTGATCCGGGTGACCGCCGAGGAGTTCAGCCGGGTGGCCGCCGGAGAGAAAGGCTTCGCTTCGGTCTTTGAGAAGGCCGCCGGAAAGAGTCGAGAGATTCTTGAGAAGACCAAGGAGATGCTTCCCCACCTCAAGAAGGCGAAGGTCGTCGATGCCGGAGGGTTGGGGTTCTACCTCTTCTTCGAGGGGATGGCGAACACCTTCAGGGATGGGAAGGTTCGGCTCTACGACATGAAAGACCGCTACCTTCGACCGGTGAAGAAGATGATCCGAACCCCGGAGGTCCGCTACTGCTCCCAGTGGGGGTTGAAGCCGCACTCTCCGGACAAGGAGAAGATCAAGGCGCTGATCAAAGAGCTTGGGCAATCCATAGTGATCTCCGGAGGAGACGATTTTTTCAACGTCCATATCCATACCAACGACCCGTCGGCCGTCGAGGCTCTTCTGAAGGGCCAAGGGGAGATTGTAACCAGGAAGGTGGACGATCTCTTCTTGCAGAAGGAGAACTTCCTCAAAGAGGAGTGGGCCCTGGTGATCGACACGGGGATCGATATCCCCGAGGAGCTGGAGAGGGAGAGGGGAATTCATCTCGTCCCCCAACAGGTTTCCATTAACGAAAGGTTCTATCGGGACAGGGTGGAGCTCTCCAAGGATGAGTTTTACAGAAGAATGCGCGAAGAGAGGGCCCTCGTCCTGAAGACCTCCCAGCCGTCGCCTGGGGATTTTAAGGCGGCCTACGAAGAGGGGCTGAAGCGGGCCAAGAGGGTCTTGGTCTTCTCCGTCAGCGGAACCCTCAGCGGAACTTTCGGCAACGCCCGTTCGGCGGTCCAACTCCTGGAAAAGGATCTCCAGGGAAGGGTTTCCGTAATCGATACGGGGAACCTCTCCTTGGGAGGGGGACTGCTGATCTTCTATGCCTTGGATCTGTTGGACCGAAAGGTCCCCCCGGAAGGGATACCCGAAGCGATAGAGAGGGTGCGGCAGGAGGTACTCTCCCTTGTCTATGTGGACACCCTGGAGTTTGCCATCCGTGGAGGCAGAGCCCCCAAGATCGCCGGCTTTTTAACGAAGTTTCTCGGGGTCAAGCCCCTCCTGGCCATTGCCGGGGGAACCCTCGTGAAGGCCGGGTTCATGGGAAGCTCCCGCCGCGCCGGCGAGAAGATCGCAAACAAGTCTCTCGAACGGTTGGACCCCAGCCGGGAGTACTTCGCGGGAATAGCCTACACGACCGATCGGAAAGAGGCGCAGGTGGTGGAAGAGAGGATAAGATCGTCGGGGATACGCTTCCGGAAGATCGTTTTCTTGAGCGTCTCTCCGGTGTTAGGGGTTCACGCGGGCCCAGGAGCCTTCGGCCTCTTCACGCTTCCTGTTGACTGAACCGCTCTAAGACCGGGCAGATACAGGCGGACATAAAGAGTTCTTGAAACTTATCCAGCAACTCCCTCATAGGAAGTTCTCCGTCCAGAAGGAGGTCGATCTTCTCGGGGTTAAGCCGGAAAAGAATATCGTCCCCGACGGAGGTGACGTCCGCGGATTTGAGGATCATCTCCCACTGGTCCAGAGAGAGCGAGACAGGGAGGGAGAAGAGATCTTCGCCGAAGCGCCGGGGAGCGACATAGATAGGAGAGGTGGGGTTCTCTTCGCTGGGGAGGGGCCTCTTGGAAGCGGAGAGGTAGAAGCCTCTTTCCGAGAGCCCTAAGACCCTGGGCCCCGCTCCCAAGGGCAAGGCGTGGGGGGAGGAGCCGAACCCCATGGAGAAGAAGAGGGAAAAGAGCTTGGGGAAGATCTGGTCCGCTGGAGCGGACTCTTTCTCCAGGAGCCGGGGGAAGTCGGAGGCGACCTTCGAAGAGAGTTCGAGGAAGAAGCGGACATCCACGTAGGAGGGGTAGCATTTCCTCCACTCTTCTAGAAAGAGGGCCTTCAACTCCATGGAGCAGCAGGGGTGGCGGAGGAAGAAGTGAAAGAGCTTCTCCTCCTTCTCCTCGTCGCTGAGGCGGAAGAAACTTTCCCCCTTCTTGGAGAAGCGGAAGGTCCTTAAGATCGGATGGACGTCGAGAACCTTATGGGCCTTCTGAAACTCCCAAAGCAGGTCGAAGTACTCCTCGGACCAGCCGTAGAGGTCCAGGAGACGTCTCAAGTCTTTGTAGTAGATCTTCTTCGTGGTGGTGGAGCGGACGTCCAGTCCCGTGATCGCCAGCAGGGCCGTCCGGAAATCTTTCAGAAAGGGGCGGGTATACTCTTGTTCGCCGCTTTTCGGGAAGAAGTAACGGCTGCGGAGGTCGGTGACGATCTGTTTCTCCCTCTCCCGGTAGCGGCGGAAGAGGGGCTCTTCGAATTCCGAAGGAACCGCGAGCTCTTCGACGAAGAGGCGGGCCCTGTCGGCGACGGGGATGAGAAGGCCCTTGAGGAGCAGGGAGTAGAGGGGGCTGTCCCCTTTGGCCTTCTGAAAGAGGTCCTTGACGTAGATCTTGTCCCGGTCGGTAACGTTGTTGAGGTTGGCCGAGAAGGTCTCCTTCCAGAAGGTGTCGCTTCTGCTGTAATAGATGGCCTCTATGACCCTCTGCTCCTTGGGGGAGAGGGCCTCCTGAAGACGAGGGAGTGAACGGGTGATCACATGGTAGATCTTTCGACAGAGGTTGATCTTGTAGGGGAGGGAGTTCTGAATGTTCAAACGTGTTCCGATCTGTTCGAGAACGCTCTCTTCGTACCCTTGCAAGGCGTAGAGCAGAGAGTAGCAGGAGGGGGAGAAGAAGTCAGAGACGAAGTAGTACTCGAAGGGGATGTAGATCTCGCAGTTCGCCTTGTTGGTGTAAAAGATGAGGCCTCTGTTGACCAGGAGGGGGAGAAGGGTCTTGTGCCTCTCCGGGCAAGGGCCCCTTCCGTGGTGGGGAAACATGGCTCGGAGCAGGTCTCTGAACTCTTCGATGTAGGTGCCGACCGTCTTTATGAGGTAGGCCTCGCTCCCGAGGACGTTGATGAGCTTTTTTTTGGCGATGAAGGCGCGGTTCTCTTCGATTCCGAGGTGCTTGGCCAGGCAGAGGCACTTATCGTCGGGAAGGCTTTCTATGATGTTTTCAATGAACATCGCCCCCCCTTGGGGAACTTCTCTTGTCCACCTGTGAGACTACTCGATCCGTCGTAGTCATCTTAATTCATTATAGCCCACAAAAAGAGGCTCGTCAAGTTTGAGGCAACTGCAGAAGTGCTTCAATAGAGGAGATAGCGAAGAGAAGCAAAGTTTGGTCTCTTTTTGAGACATTTTTTGACCTTTTTGTTTTCTCTTTTTAGAAAAACTTCCTCCGTTGTGTCCCGATTCGGAGATGGGGTACAATGGAGAGGATGAAGAGGGTCAACGTTCTCCTAACAGCGGCATCAAGAAGAGTCGCCCTGGTCAGGGCCTTCAAGGAGCTGGAAAACCGGATGGAGTGGGCGGGACGGTGTATCGCCGTGGACTGCGAGCCCCTCTCTCCGGCGTTGTTCTTCGCCCACCGTTACCATCTGGTCCCCCCGATCTCCGATCCCGACTACAAGAGAGGGGTCCTGGACGTTATCCGGAGGGAGAGGATCTCCCTCCTGGTGCCGACCATGGACGAAGAGCTGATCCTCTGGGGTGAGAGTCGGGAAGAACTTGAAAGAGAGGGAGTCTACGTGGCCTGTTCCTCAGGCGACACCGCCCGAATCTGCAGGGACAAGGTTGCCACGGCCCGTTTCTTTCGGGAGAGGGGATTCCCCTTTCCTGAGACCTGGGAGGGGGAGTCTCTTCGAGGCCACGAGGGGGAGCTGCGCTATCCACTCTTCCTGAAGCCCCGCTGTGGAAGGGGGAGCGTGGACGCTTTTCGGATCAACACTCCCGAGGAACTCCGGTTCTACCTGCCCCGGGTGGAGGACCCTCTCGTCCAAGAGTACCTTGTAGGCAGGGAGTTCACCGTAGATCTGCTCTGCGACTTTCAAGGACGTTTGATGACCATGGTCCCCCGGGAGAGACTCCTCGTTCGTGCGGGCGTCTCCGACCGGGGTCGGACGTTTCGAAACCCTGAGCTGGAAGGGCTTTGCGCGGAGGTTGCCAGGGCCTTGGAGATTCGTGGACCCGCAAACCTTCAGGGGTGTCTGGGGGAGAGAGGGATCAGCTTCTTCGAGGTGAACCCCCGCTTTTCTGGTGGGATTCAGCTCTCCCTCGCGGCAGGCGCGGATCTTCCGGGAACCCTCGTCTCCCTCGCCGCGGGGGAGACGGTACGGCCCTCCCTCGGAGAGTTTCGAGAGGGGCTCTACATGACAAGCTATGCGGAGAGTCTCTTCCTTGAGGCTCGGGATGACCGCTTCGAACGGACTGGGGAATCTTCGCGGGGGCCAGCCTTTACCGTGGGAGGGGAGAGCCGGAACCCCCGCGAGAACCGTTCATAAGGGGAGGGGCGGGAACTTTACTCCCTCCTTCTTCTCTTGTACAATGTCTTTTCCTCTTGTTCCTCTGTGGAAGCGGGGGAAGGGTTCAGAGAGTCGCTCGTTTCGTCAAGGGAGACGGCTTCTGCTTCTGGAAGAGGACGAATCCGAAAGGCCTCGAAACGAAGGAGGAGGTTGAGTGAAGGTACCCGTAATCTTGCAGGCTCGGATGGGGTCAAGCCGTCTTCCCGGAAAGTCGCTCCGGGAGATTGAGGGCAAGCCCCTCCTTCAGTGGGTGATCGAACGGTTGAGGCTCTCCCTTTCCGGAGAGGTCATTCTTGCGACGACCAGGAAGGGGGAGGACGATCCCTTGGCCTCTCTGGCCGAAAGGCTGGGAGTGCCCGTCTTCAGGGGGAGCGAAAGCGATGTTCTGAGCCGTTACTACCGGGTCTCACTCCTCTACCCGGCCCCCTATTATGTGAGGGCCACTGGGGATAACCCTCTGGTGGATCCTGGCTCCATCGACCGTCTCCTGAAGGTCATCGAGGGGGGAGGAATCGACTACGCCCTCGAGAAGGGCCTTCCCTACGGAGGAGCCACGGAGATCTTCACCCGGCAAGCCCTGCATCTCTGCTACCGTTTGGGAACCGCGCAGGATGAGAAAGAACATGTGACCCTCTTCATGAAGAGAACCCCGGAGCTCTTTAAGGCTCTCTACCCCGATGCACCGGAGGAGCTCCTCGCCCCCCTCCTCAGGCTCACCGTCGACACCGAAGAGGACCTCCTGCGGGTCCAGAGAATCTACAAGAGGTACCATGGCGAGAGGGGGGTCGAACTCCCCCGGGTCGTGGCCGACTACAGAGAGGGAGGGGAGATATGACGAGAGGGCTCATCGGTGTTCTTCTCTCCGGAAGGGGATCCAACTTCAAGGCTATCCTGGAAGGGTGCCGAAGGGGAGAGATTCCAGGGGCCATCGGCATCGTCATCTCCGATAACCCGAACGCCCAGGGGCTTGAGATCGCGCGCCAGGCCGGAATCCCGGCGGTGGCCCTTGATCCGGCCTTGAAACGCAAAGAGCGGAACGAAAGGATCGCCGAACTGCTGAGGGAGTGTGGTGTCGAACTCGTCTGCCTGGCTGGGTACATGAGGATTCTCGGGCCCGAGGTGGTCAACCTCTTCCCCGGAAGGGTTCTTAACGTTCATCCGGCCCTGCTCCCCGCATTTCCGGGTCTGGAGGCTCAGAGGCAGGCCTTGGAGTACGGAGTCCGCTTCGCCGGATGCACCGTTCACTTCGTGGATAACGAGTTGGATCACGGGCCCATCGTCCTCCAGGCGGTGGTGCCGGTGGAAGAGGGGGATACCGAGGAGACTCTTTCGGCTCGGATTCTGGAACAGGAACACCGGGTGTACCCCGAGGCGGTTCGCCTCTTTCTCCAGGGGCTCCTCTGTTTAGAGGGGCGGCGGGTCCGGATTCTCCCACCCCCTAGGGGTTGAAAAGAGAGGGGAAAAAAGGTAAAGAGAAGGTTATCCCCTTGGAGAGAGTGCCTTCTATGGTTGCTGAAAAGAGAGAGAGTCTTGCCGGAAGCGGAACCGCGGGTTTTGCTTCGACAAAGAAGCCGAGAATTCTTTTTCTCGACCTTCTCAGAGGCTTGGCCATGGTTGTGATGATAGAGGTTCACATGGTGAACAGCCTCCTCAACCCGGCCTATCGGGGAAGCTCATGGTTCCCGGTTCTCGACTTCGTTAACGGGCTTGTCGCCCCGACCTTCCTCTTCGTTTCCGGGGCGGTGTTCGCCTTTGTCTCCGAACGGAAGAGACCCTCTTTCCTCAACTTTGGGCCGGAGTTTTGGAAACAGGTCACAAGGATTGTCTTTATCCTCTTCCTCGGGTATACGCTCAGGCTTCCTTACTTCTCCTGGAGGAACCTCTCCCGGGCCAGGCCGGAGAGGCTGGCCCAGCTCTGGAGAGTCGACGTCCTCCAGTGCATAGCCGTTGGGCTGACCCTTCTCTTCCTCCTCTGCCTACTCTTGCGTAGCGGCCGAAACTACCGGAGGGCGCTGGCCGTTCTGGGTTTCATGACCCTCCTCATCTCGCCTTGGGCCTGGAGCGTGAACAGCCCATACCTTCTTCCACTCCCTTTGGCGGGGTACCTTAACCCCCAGAGAGGTTCCCTCTTCCCCCTCTTCCCTTGGATGGCCTTCATGTTCTTCGGGGGACTCTTCGGTGCCCTCCTCGGTGAGGCGAGAAGGGAGGAGAGGGAGGAGGAGTTCTTCAAGAGGCTCTTGTTCCTCTCGGGAGGGTTGATCCTTGTGGGAGGCCTTTTCATGCGCCCTTTCCTCAACCCTCAGCCGCTCTTTGCCCCCTCCCGGCCCAACTACTTCTTCTTTCTCCTCAGGTTGGGCCTGGTGCTTCTTCTGGCGGCCTCCTGCTGGCTCTTTGAGAGAAAGAGGGGCCTCAACTCCCGTTCCCTTCTGATGGCGGCAAGCGCGGAGTCGCTGACGGTCTACTACTTTCACATCCAGCTGATGAACCGGAAACTCTTGATGGGGCGAAGTCTTGTTTCGAGAATGAAACACACCACACCCCCTCTCACCCTTGCTCTCCTGACCCTCCTCTTGATCGGGATTATGCTTCTCTGGGCCTTTCTCTGGAACAGGTACAAGGAGAGGGATCCCCGAAAGGCCCTCTTGACGGCGCGAGGGGTCATGGTTCTGGCCGCACTTGTCTTCTTTTTCGGGTAAGCCCCCTCTCCCTGGGTATGGTAAACTATAGCCACATCCGATAAGAGAATGGAAAAATCGAAGAACCGTATCCTCCGTGAGGGAGCCGTCATTGCCGTCGGCACCTTGATCACCCGGGCCCTGGGGTTTATCAGGGAGATTCTTGCGGCCTTCTACTTCGGGAGCGGGGCAGTCTACGACGCGTTCGTCGTCGCTTTCGCCGTTCCCAACCTCTTCCGGGGAATCGCCGGAGAGGAGATGTTCGAGAGGGCCTTTCTCCCTCCCTTCAAGAGGATGAGGGGAGAGGGGAGGTCCGAGACGGCCCGGCGGTTTCTCTTCTCCATACTTGTCATCTCGACGGTGGTCGTCCTTCTCTTTACCCTTCTGGCCTTTCTTTTCGCCCCCTCGCTGGTCCACTTCCTCGCTCCCGGAATGAAGGGGGAGACCTTTCTACAGGCCCTTCGACTCTCCAAGGTTCTTCTTCCCTTCCTGCTTCTCATCAGCCTGGCCTCTCTGGCCGGGGCCCTTCTGCTCTTCTCCGGTCGGAGTCTCCTTTACGGGCTGGCCCCGGGAGTCGCCAACGGGGCGCTCATTCTCTACGTTTTTCTCTTCCAGAGGAGTCAGGGGATCCTCTCCATGGCGGTAGCCGAGCTTCTGGGTGCCCTGGCATCCCTTCTTTTCATGGTCCCGGCGGTCATGAAGATTCTGGGGGAGCTCAAACGGGAGGGAGGAGGGGAGCGTGAACCTTCCCGGGCGGTCACCCGTTCTTTTCGGGAGGGTGGCCATATCTTCTGCTCCTCTCTGATCAACAAAGGTGTAGAGGTTGTGGACCGGGTCGTTGCCTCCCTGATCGGGACCGGAGCGATCTCCTCCCTTTGGTATAGCTTCAGGATCACCCAGCTTCCCTTGGCGATTCTCTCCCTCTCCCTGACCAGGGGGATCGCCCCTCAACTCTCTCAGATGAAGGGCGAGAAGAACAGGAAGGGGTTCAGGGAGTTGGTTCAATACGGCTTTGATCTGAACCTTTTCGCCATGGTTCCTACTACCATCTTCTTCCTCGTCTTCGCCCCGGACATCGTCGCCCTCTTCTACCGTCGGGGAGCCTTCGGGCAGAGAGACGTTCAGGAGACCGCCCTCGCCTTTTTCTTCTACGCCTTCGCCCTTCTCCCCCTGGGCATCGTGACCTTCCTTGGGCGTGTCTATTCGGCCCTGGAGGACAATAAACTCCCCCTCATGGCGGCTCTGGTCGGAGGCGGCGTCAACGTCGCCTGTAAGGTGCTCCTCTACAAGACTCCCCTTCGGCAAGGGGGGAACGCCCTGGCGACCGCCATCGGTTTCTTCCTCAGCGCCTCGATTCTTCTCATCGCCCTGAAGAGGTACAGGATGCCCCTCAACGGCAGAAATGTTCTCCGCTCCTTGGGCCGTCTCACCGTGGCCCTCTCACTCTTCCTCCCCGTTCTCCTTCTCGGTCGACTCCTGATCTCTCCGAAGGCTCCCTTCCTCACCCTGGCTCTCCGGCTTGGAGTGACCGCCTTCGCGGCCTTCGGGCTCTACGGCCTGCTGGTTTACGGCTTTCTCCGTGACCGTTCTCCGGGTCCCCGCAGGGTGGTCTTGACCGGCGGAGGGACCGGAGGCCATGTCTACCCGTCTCTGGCGCTCTGGACTCTCCTCAAGGAGAGAGGACTCGCCCAGGAGGCCCTCTTCCTGGGTATTCCCGGCCGTGCGGAGGAGGCCATCGTCCCCAGAAGCGGTGTCCCTCTCAAGTTCATTCGCTCGGCGCCTCTGGCTTCTGGCTCCCCCCTCCAAAAGATCGGTTCCCTCTTCGTGATCCTTCAGGGGACGCTTCTCTCCCTGGTGCACATCTGGAGGTTCAAGCCCCACATGGTGGTGGCCACGGGTGGCTACGTCTCCGCTCCGGTGATCTTCGCCGCCGCCCTCCTCCGTCCTGTCCTGAAGTTGAAGATCATCGTCGAGGAGCAGAACCTTGTCCCGGGACTTCTCAACAACCTTGCCTCTCTGGTGGCCGACCTCCTTCTGGTCAACTTCAAGGAGACCGCCTACTTCCTCTGGAGCAACCGGTGTGTCTACGCCGGTTACCCTGTTCGGCCCGAGTACGGTCGTGGGGAGAGCCGACGGGAGGCGCGGGCAAAGTTGGGGATACCGGAGGAGGCCTTCTTGGTCCTCGTCTCCGGCGGTTCTTTAGGGGCCAGGACGATCAACCGCAGGGTCGCCTCCTCCCTTCCCTCCCTGAGCGGCTATGGGAACCTCCGTATCGTCCACTCTACAGGGTTGAAAGAGGATGAGTACTACTCGGCCTTCTCCGATACCCTGGCGCAAATCCCCCCCAGCCCTCTCTACAGGCGTGGGAGAGAGGAGGGTTCCCTGGAGAGGGTGGATGGAGAGCCCTTTTACCAGGCCAAACCCTACCTTCACGATATCATCGACTACCAGAGGGCGGCGGATCTGGTGATCAGCCGCGCCGGTGCTGGGAGTCTAGCGGAGATCACCGCCCTTGGGAGGGCCGCGATCCTCGTTCCCAAGAGGGGATTGCCGGGAAACCATCAGGAGCTGAACGCCATTGCCGTCGGCGAACAGGACGGCGCCGAGGTTCTCTTCGAGAGGAGGGACCCGTTGACCGGGGAAGAGTACCTGGAGGAGGGGGAGTTCCTCCGCCTCGTCGATCTGCTCTACGGGGACGGGGAGAGGAGGAAGAGGCTTGAGGAGGGCGCGGGAAGGTTGTTCTACCGTCAAGCCTCCGAGACGATCGCCTCCGTGGTCGGAAGGGTTCTGGAGGAGCGATCGGTTTCCACCATCGAAGAGTCGGTGGAGCCGAACTTCGTCAAGTTCCAGCGGCAGTTCGACAGCCTCATTCTCTACTTGGACAGGATCTTTGCCTCCAAGGGGAAGGAGAACCTCTACTGCCGCTTCTACAACATCCAAGTGGAGGAGGCTCTCAGGAGCGACAGGTTCGAAAGGCTGAACAACGGGATCAAACTCGCGGGGGCCCTGAGGAGGGAAGACCTTTTCCCGGTTCTCTACGAGAACTACTCCCGGTACAGCGGCTTTCTGAGGCGCAACACTCTGATCGCCTTGGGGAAGTCGGAACACTACCACCCGGAGTTTTTGAAATACGTGAAATTGGGGATGGGGGATAACTACTACGAGGTACGCCGGGAGGCGGTCTCACTCTTCCGCCGCTTCCACGTGGAACTCTCCCAGGATCAGGAGATCCGGAACCGGGTCTTACGACTCTTGGGCCAGCGCTGGGAGAGCTTCGAAGTCAAACAGGAGGCACTCAAGGCCGCGGCCCTCTTCCTCTCCCAGGAGGAGTACCTTCGCCTGACCCGACCCTTCCTGGCGTCGAGAAACATCCGTCTCCGAGAGGCTCTCCTGGAGAGCCTGGACCGCGCCGTCAGGGATGGACGGTTTCTGGATAAGGAGCCCCTCTCCCTCTTCCTCAAAGACATGCTGATCACCACTTCGGAGTTTAAACCCGAATTCCGAGTCAGGGAGAGGTACCTACGGGTGGTGCAGCACTTGGAGGAGAGAGCGACCCATGGTTGAGCTGATCATCAGACTTCTTCAGTCCTCGGGGATCGATTACGGCTTCTTCCGGCTCATCAACTACCTCACCTTCCGAGCCCTCATGGGGATGGCGACGGCCCTCCTCTTCTGCTTCCTCTTCGGTTTCCGTTTCATCCTCTTCCTCTACCGCAAGAAGTTCAGGGACACCTCAGGGGAGACTCTCTCCATCAACGCCTACTCCAAGCGGGGAACCCCGACCGCAGGCGGCCTCCTGATCCTGTCGGCGACCCTCTTCTCCCTGATCCTCTGGGGAAGTTGGGAGAACCGTTTCCTCCACGTGTTGGTGATCGGTTACATCTACCTCACCTTCGTCGGGTTCTTGGACGACTTTCAGAAGACCCGTTTCAAATCCTCTCTCTCGGGGTTAAGCCAGATGGGGAAGACCCTCCTTCTGCTTCTCTTCCTCGTTCCTTACGGCCTCTTCTTTCTCTCCCCCTGGAATCCCGTCCCGGAAGTCATCCGGACCCAGATCTTCATCCCCTTCTACAAGCATCCGGTCCTGGAGCTGACGCCCTTGGCCTTCTTCCTCTTCCTGGTCTTCGCCATGTTCTCCATCATCAACGCCGTGAACATCACCGATGGCATGGATGGGCTCCTTGGAACGACCTCCATCCTCTCCATCGGTGTCTACTCCTTCTTCTCCTACATCGTCGGGAACGCCATCGCCGCGGGTCACTACATCTTCCCCTTCATCCGGGGAAGCGGAGAGATCGCCGTCTTCGGGGCGACTCTCATCGGGGGGATCATGGGCTTCCTCTGGTATAACACCTATCCCGCGGAGGTCTTCATGGGGGACACCGGTTCCCTCGGCATCGGAGGGGCCTTGGCGATGATGGCCTTCTTCACGAAGCAGGAGATGTTGTTCCCTCTGGTTGGCGGGGTCTTCCTCCTGGAGATCTTCACCTCCTTGATCCAGGAGAAAGTCGGCTACAGGATGCACCGGAGGCTTGTTTACCGCGCCCCTTTTCACCACTCCCTCACCCACCGGGGAACCGCGGAGCCTAAGGTTGTCATTCGCCTTGTGATCGTTGCCATCGTCCTCTCCCTCCTCTCCCTCCTCTCCCTGAAGGTGAGGTGAGAGCCCAAAACGGGAGGAATCTCCTTCGGTAGGAAAGAGAGGGAGTGCTCCTTTTAGGGAACAAGCGGACTCCCCTGAGCCAAAGCTTTGCAACAGGGAGCTGGAGTTTGGGAGGCGTCT
>JAMOAD010000302.1 GCA_023621955.1 Acidobacteriota bacterium | reverse complement strand
TGATTCTCTCGCCTATTGAGAAGGGAAAGGGGGATACCCGGAGAAAATAGGTTCTAATAGGATGTTAAAAAAACGTTTTTTAATAGACATACTAGTCGTTTTCTGCTAGTTTCTTCTATAAGCGTCTTCTCTGTTCTGTCAAAAAAGAGAGGGCGTTTGAGTAGAGGATTCCGAGCTTCGGAGGTTCAGGGATGAACATGAAGAAAGGGATCAGCCTCTTGGTATCCCTTACGGTCTATTCAACGGCGGTTTATCTTCTGCTTCAGGATCGGTTTTTCCTCCCGGCTAAGGGAGCCCACGGAGGGATGCTCTTTTCGGGTCTCTCTCTCGACATTTTAGCCATCGCTTTAATCTGTTTGGCGACTTTCGCGGCAAAGGCCGCACTAGAAAAGCCTCGGGAGCGTTTTTCAAACTCCTCTTGGAGTATGCCGGAGGTCTCGGACGAGAGAAACCCTTCCCGGGGTTGGCCTCTTCTTCTCTTCTCGATAGGCTTGCTCTTTATCGCCTATGTTTCCGCCGACCGCGTGAGCGAAGAGGCTCTGCACGTAACCGCCTCCTCCGCGACGGTCGACGCGAATCCGTAGAAGCGGGAAGCTCCTGGCAACCTTTTCAGGATACTGCCGGGAGAAGGTTCTTCTCAGCACACTTTCCCCGGGGCGCCATGCGCCCCGGGGAAAGAACCTACTTCTCCCCTTCCGCGCGAGCTTTCTGCCTTGACAAACAGCCACAACCCAGGCACTATGTCCATACTTGTCCAAGTAGAGAGGGGAGGCAACTGAGAGAGTATGCAACTCAATGTCCGCGATGCGGCCGAACTTTTGTTCGTCTCGGAGAAGACGATCTACCGATGGGTCAAGCAAAACGAGCTTCCCGCCTATAAGATCAACGGACAATACCGTTTCAGCCGGGCGGAGCTCTTGGAGTGGGCGACTTCCCACAAGATCAACATTTCGACCCAGATCTTCCAGGAACTCGACGCGGGGAGCGCTCCCTCTCCGGGCTTAGCGGAGGCGCTCCGAACGGGGGGGATTCACTACCGGATCGGCGGAACCGAGAAGGCTTCAGTTCTCAAGGCCTGTATTGAGGTGATGCCCCTTCCCGAAGGGGTCGACAGGAAGCTCCTGTTCCAAGTGATCATGGCCAGGGAGACTCTGGGAACCACTGCGGTCGGCGACGGAGTCGCCATTCCCCATGTTCGGAACCCCATCGTTCTCCACCTTCCCCGTCCTATGGTCTCTCTCTTCTTTCTCGACTCTCCCATTGAATTCGGCGCCCTGGACGGGAAACCTGTCCATACCCTTTTTGTCATCGTCAGTCCGACCATCTCCGCCCACCTGAACCTTCTCTCCCAATTGGCCTTCGCACTTCGGCAAACCGAATTCAAAGAGATTATCGCCCGTAGGGGCTCTCGGGAGGAGATCGACGAAGAGGCCCGTAGGATCGCCCGACTTATCGATGAACGAAGAGAGTCTTCTGCGGCTTCCCGGGATGAGGAGGAGTGATGCTCCTCTTCCGTTTGGCCCTCGGTTTTTTCTTCCTGGGAGCCCTGGTCTCCCTGATCTCATGGCGACGCCCAGCCTGGGCGAGGATCTTCGCCCCGGTCACGGTGATTCTCGGTTCCCTCCTGGCCATGCCGCCTGTGCTTTCCGCTCTCTTAGGTAAAGAGGTTCCCCTTCTCGAACTCCCCTGGAGCCTCCCCTTCGGTTCCCTTACCATGAGGCTGGATCCCCTTTCGGCCCTCTTCGCCCTTACGATTCTCGTCGTCTCCGCCTTGGCCGCCCTCTACGGTATCGGCTACTTTTCCCCCCTGCCGAAGAGAGGGAACCTCTCCCAGTACTGGTTTAACTTCAACACTCTCGTCGTCAGCATGCTCGTGGTGGTAACGGCCAGAAACGGCCTTCTCTTCCTTCTGGCTTGGGAGATCATGTCCCTCTCCTCCTTCTTTCTCGTCCTCTTCGAGAAGGAGGATGCCATGGTACGGCGGGCGGGATGGACCTACCTGATCGCCACCCATATCGGAACGGCCTTTCTCTTGGTCTTTTTCCTCCTCCTCGGGGCAAGGAGCGGCGGGACCCTTGAGTTCGGCGCCTTCAAGGGGAGCGTTCTTCTTCCCGGAACCGCCGGAGTGGCCTTTCTCCTGGCTCTGGTCGGCTTCGGCACCAAGGCGGGTTTCATGCCCCTTCACGTGTGGCTCCCAGAAGCGCACCCCGCGGCCCCTTCCAATGTTTCCGCCCTGATGAGTGGTGTGATGATCAAGACAGGGATCTACGGGTTGGTCAGATCTTTGACTTTCCTTGGGACTCCGGCTCCCTGGTGGGGGTGGGTCCTGCTGGCGGTCGGGGCCTTCTCGGGCATCCTAGGTGTCCTCTTCGCCTTGGCCCAGCACGATCTCAAGAGGCTCCTGGCCTACCACAGCGTCGAGAACATCGGCATCATCGCCCTGGGTATCGGCCTCGGAGTCTTCGGCTTGAGTTGTCACAATCCCCTTCTGATCTATCTCGGATTCGCCGGCGGCCTCTTCCACGTCGTGAACCACGCCCTCTTCAAGAGCCTTCTCTTCCTGGGGGCGGGATCGGTTCTCCATTCCGCCGGGACCAGGGAGATCGATATCCTTGGCGGCCTTCTCAAACGGATGCCCACGACGGGAACCACCTTCCTGATCGGTTCGGTCGCAATCTGCGGCCTTCCTCCCCTGAACGGTTTCGCCAGCGAGTTCATGATCTACCTCGCCTCCCTTGGGAGCCTATCCATGAAGGGAGGCGCTTCGACGGCAGGTTTCCTCGTCATCGGCTCTCTGGCTCTGATCGGGGGTCTCGCCGTCGCCTGTTTCACCAAAGCCTTCGGGGTGATCTTCCTAGGCGAACCACGGAGCGAGGAGGCCGATGGCGCCCACGAAACGGGAAAGCTCATGAGGTTTCCCCTCTTGGTCTTGGCCGGCTTCTGCGCAGTTCTCGGACTGACGGGCCCCCTTGTGCTTAAGGCTCTCGCTCCGGTTATCGCCGTTGTCGCCGGAAGCGGAAGAGAAGCTCTTCCCTTTCCCTACGAGGGAGCGGCCGCGCTCTGGAAGATTACTGGAGTCTCCTTTGCCGGAGCCCTTCTGCTGGCGTTTTTACTCTTTATCCGCTCACGCTTGATGGCGGGCCGGGCCGTCGTTTCCGTTCCCACCTGGGATTGCGGCTACATAGCACCCACGGCAAGGATGCAGTACACGGCCTCCTCCTTTGCCGATCCTATAACCCGGCTCTTCCGACCCCTCCTGAGGACCCGCAAGAGGTTTACTCCCCCTTCGGGCCTCTTTCCCTCTTCCTCCTCTTTCTCCACCGAAACTTCGGACCTCTCCCGGGATTGGCTCTTCGAGCCGATGTTCGGATCGATTGAGAAGTTTCTCTCCCGTTTTCGCCGGATTCAGCACGGTCGGCTCAACCTCTATATTCTCTGCATTCTTCTCACCCTCGTTGCCCTTCTCCTTTGGAAGTTGAGGTGATCCCGTGAAGAGTTGGCTCTTTTCCCTGACCATGTTGGTTCTCGGCTTCATCGGAGCCCCCCTTCTTCCCGGAATTATCAACAAGACCAAGGCCTTCTTCGCAGGGCGTAAGGGTCAGCCTCTCCTTCAGACCTACCGGGATTTGGCGAAGCTCCTCAGGAAGGGCGCGGCGTATAGCTCTACCACTACCTGGATCTTTCGGTCCGCTCCGTTGATCGGTCTCGTCTGCTCCTTCGCCGCAATGGTCCTCCTTCCCATGGCCGGAGGGAGCGGCCTTCTCTCCTTCGCCGGAGACCTTATCCTCTTCTCCTACCTCCTCGGTCTGATGAGGTTCTTCACAGTCGCTGCCGCACTGGATACGGGTTCCAGCTTCGAGGGCATGGGAGCCAGCAGAGAGGTTCTCTTCTCCGCCCTGACAGAGCCTGCCATGATCCTTGGTTTAGCGACACTCCTTCGGGCAACCGGCTCTCTCTCCCTCTCGGGGACCTACGTCAAGATGACCGTCGAAAGCTGGAGAGTTGCTGGTCCTGCCTTCGCCCTCGTCCTCTTCGCCCTGCTCATCGTCTACCTGACGGAGAACTCCCGGATCCCCATCGACGATCCCGACACCCACCTGGAATTGACCATGATCCATGAGGTGATG